>NZ_AP035892.1:0-56942 GCF_059731155.1 Type-A symbiont of Plautia stali
TACCAACCCCATACAAATGAGCACTCACCTAGTATTCACTATGTGAATACTAAACTGTATTTAATAAATACATACAAATTGCATACCAAGTAATCACCAATTAAATACAAATTAATAATCACAAAGTATGCATATGTTATTTACATTTTAATACATAATTGATAAATACTTATTGCATACCACAAGGTATTTGTTTAGTATTTACTGACGATATATAAATCAACGGAGGAGGTATGATTCTGGTTATAGGTGGAGACAAGGGCGGTACAGGGAAAACCACACTTGCAGCAAATTTTGCTGTTTGCCTGATAAAACAGGGTAAGGCGGTAACGCTCGTTAAAACTGACAATAACAACAGTATTTCCGACTGGTACGAGGAACGACAAAAAAACAACTTGCCACTGTTTCCTCTGATTGAATGTTTTGGCAAGGTTGAAAGCGAGATTAGATCAGTTGAAAAACGTTGTGACGTGGTGATCGTCGATACAGCAGGATATGATAGTCCTGAATTACGTAGCGCTCTACAATGCGCTGATGTATTAATTAGCCCCGTAAGACCATCATCACCAACAGAAGTAAACAGCCTGACTAAGGTCAATGGGATCATCAAAAAGGCACAACAACTAAACCCAAAGCTGAATCCGTGGATTTTATTGTACCGTTGCAAACCCAATCATAAAGATAGGTTGGAATTATATGACTACCTTACGGCGGATAAAGACTGGATTCAACCACTTCAATCCTTTGTAACACAAGCCACCGCTTTCGATAATGCCATGAATGAAGGTAAAGGCGTTCATGAAATGAAAGATACCGGAAAAGCTAAGGCTCAAATTGAGCTTGTTTTACAAGAGATAGGAGTATAAATAATGGCTCTTCCAAAAAAAGAATCCATAACATCCTCACAAAGTCCTGCAAACTTTATTAGGGAAGCGAATAAAAAACCGACTACAGTTAAAGGTAAGCGAATCACTCTGTATTTACCTTTAAACGTTGATGAGCAATTCACTGCCTTAGCTACCGATAACAACGTAAGTAAAACTATTATACTAAAGGCGCTTTTGGCGGCTTTCAAAGAACTCGACATTAACGAACAGAACCGACTGCTTTTCGATGCAATAAGAGATAGATAGTTTTAATTTTAAAATAACTTAATCTTTCTTTGTTTCAAAAATATCACAGGTATACAACCCGGCAATACTGCCAACTTCTATCAAAGGAATTTGGCAGATTTCAAGGATCTTTCTTAATTCACCTGTTGTCTTTTTTTTAGATTCATGGTGCAAGGTGATTACCTTGCATACTTTTTTATTCTTTACGTCAAACAATATAAAAGGGGCTGTTAAGTTATTCAACTCCAAGAAGTCATGGTAGAATAGTTCTGTTCCATATTCAGCGATAGGTGTTAAAAATTCCGACAGTTTTACTTTAACAAAAACAACAACACCTTCTGGCATTAAGCGGTTAAGGTTACAATAGATTTCAGATTCATATTCACTTAACAGGTTACGTTCTTTAATATTCATAATGATGATTTATACTCAATAATACACACATTTTTCATGTATCGGATACTGACATTTTACTGACTTTAAACGGGCATTAATACCAATAAATTAGTTTACGCCAGATAATGTATCAACTTCTATCAAAATATTCTGTAATCGCTCTTTTTCTGTCAAAAATTTATTCATTTTCTTCCCCCAAAGAACCCCGTGTAGCGGCTGGCGTAGCTACCAAAATGGTACCATTTTGAGTAGGTACGCCTATCCTGCATCGTGTGTTTTTATGATGGTGGTTCTGTGCTCTGTTTTTGAAGTGCTATTTCTTGTCGCTTCTTTAGGGTGAATTCAGGGTGTTCTCCAGCGAGTAATTGTAATAACATATACTCGCTATTGGTGATCTTTCTATGCTGAATACTACTTTTAGGCAACTCTTTACGTTGCCAATAATTCAATGATATTCCGAATAGCATAGCTATCTCTTTCTGAGTTAATCCAGTTTTTACACGCAAAGATTTTATTTCTTCTGCGCTGGGTGAGGTATCATCTATTTTCCTTGCTATTTTATTTATTATATTTTTAAAAATATTCTTTTCTTCACAAAGCAAAGAAGAAAGTAATACATCATAACTTATTTTTTCAAAATCACTTATTCTGATATTAATACTGAACACAACCTTTCTTGTTGTAGACTTATTTGGACCAGCCACTTTACGTCTAGATTTTATTTTAATTTTCTTTTCAAGAAGTAAATCATAGCCATCTTCTTTTTTTTTACAGGTCACACAATAATTTTTACTTCCTATTCCGACTCTATCGTATAAGGTAGGTAATTCTTTTTCTTTTATCATTATAAATAACCTTTCATATTGTGATTATGTGAAAACAAACGTTAAATAAATTTAAACACCATATCGCTTTGACTCTCTTTTGTCTTCGACCATTTAACAATTACGTCGCTGATAACTCTCAATGGCATGACTCGCACAGCTCGTCACGCCTGAAAAACGCTGGGCAGGGGGTGCAAGCGCGGTTTCGTGGTCTCTTTTGGCTTTGTAGTTCGCTTTGCTCATGCTATCGGCGTGTAGAAGCTCCTGTAAGCCTCTGTGAGCGATTTTCGCGCCTTCCATGCCTGACGGGGCATCTGAAACCGGGAAAACGCCGCTAAAGGCTTTCTGGGGGCTTTAAAATCGAAAAAGAATAAGTTCTTGTAACTCCCACCGCTCGCCGCAGTCTTTGGCTGAGGCGTACCGCAGGAGTGAAGCGACGAGGAACGAACAGCCAAAGCGAGGAAGCGGAATATCACCCAATGCTGATTGAAGCACGTTCACACCGATGCGTGAGATTGGCACCCAGGGTTTTATCAGGAAGGGGAAAAATCTGCATCTAGCGGGGTTTCGAGAAGTTGAAGTTATCCACAGCCTGAAGGGGGTGAAACCCGGTTAAAAGATTAGTTATGTATAAGTTAAATAAGTTAAAGGGATTTTTTTGGATGTAGGTATATGAAATGTAATGAGTTTTACGACCCTTTGGTTTTTAAATCACGATATTTGGTTTTTAAATCACGATATTTGGTTTTTAAATCACGATATCTTGGTTTTTAAATCACGAATGATTTAGCCCTTATCCACAGTTTCCAAGTCAATTTTTGTCTATAAAGTGCCCTAAATCTTGACTTGGTTTTTAAATCACGATATAAAGTCCTCGTAGTTTTTAAATCACGTTGTTTTTAGTGGTTTTTAAATCACGAAAACGAGCGAGTCAGTACAGAGAGGGCACTCTGCACTGACTCTAACCAACAACCCTAAGCTAGATAGGATTGAGGTATGCATGATCATAACTATAAATTGAGAATAAACAACTTGAAAACATTAAGACCTCGTAAACATGAACTGGAATTTTTCATTGCTGATGAAGTGGAGCTTTCAAGTTTTAGGGATGAAATGGCAAGCATGGAGCATCCTTTTTTTGCCTTGAAAGGCGGTGATACAAAGATTAGAAAATACACAAATGGTAATGTAACAGTTGTTGTTAAACCAACAGCAGATGGATTAGCTACTATCTTTGATAAAGATGTCTGGATTTATATTATATCTAAGTTACAGGAGGCAATAAATAACCATAAAGAAATTAGTAGAACTGTTTTCTTTACGCCTTATGATTTTTTTGTAACAACCAATAGAAATAAAAGTGGGAGATCTTATGATGAGTTAAGAAAGACGTTATCAAGATTAAAAGGGACAATGATAGAGACAAACATTTTTTATTCAGAAGAAAAGCAAGAAACTATCGGCTTTGGCCTTATTGACAGTTGGCGGATTCTTGAAGAAAAGAAAGGTAATCTTGATATTGGTATGATAGAAGTCACCTTACCGGACTGGCTCTATCAGGCTTTGCATAAAAAGAAAATGCTAAAAATTAGTCCCGATTACTTCCGTATACGAAAAGCAATAGACAGGCGACTTTATGAGATAGCCCGTAAGCATTGTGGTAATCAGGGGGAGTTTACGATAGCTCTTGAAAAGCTGCATTTAAAAACGGGAAGTACTGCATTATTGAAAATGTTCAGACATAACATTAAGCAACTGGCTAAAGCGAATGACTTGCCCGATTACAGTATTCGTTACGATGCTAAAGCGGATATGGTGATTTTTAATAACCGTAATCTGACGCCGGAGCAGGAAGAGAAAGAGCAAAAACGGGAAAAAGGGAAGCGTGAGATTTATAAGTTAAAAAATTCACTGGTATCCAAGCGAGGTGGAAAATGAAAAATAATATTTATCAGTTTCCACAGGGTGCAGAACGTCAGGTGGTGAAAAAATCCATCAATACGGTAAAGCGTAAGAGAAAATTAGGTAAGGTGGGGCGAACTATCATGACCGGCATTCGCTGGTTGTGGTTTGCTTTGCGTATCACACTTGCGAATATGATGCATATCGCCACAGTCACATTCTTTGCCTTTTTACATGCGTTTAAGGGATTTATTTTTGTGATTGGCGGGTTTGGTTGCATTATCATGTATTATCATCTTGATAAGCATTTTACAGCACCCGATAACTATACTATTCCATTTTTTGTGGGGCTTTGGGTGATGGCTTGTGCAGGTGAGGCGATAACGACAATGCTTCACTATGCGATGCCTTTTCATCGACTCCTTGCGGTTTGGGTCAGAGAAGAAGAGAATAGCGACTCTCACTATCAAGGTGCTGCTAACGATGAGTAAACCCGTAAAAGTAACCGTTGCGATTTTTTTATTCCTTCTGACCTTCACGTCTCCGCTTTCGGCCAGCACGCGCATTCAGGATGTGGAAGTCGGTTTTTCACCGGGGAGGACGGCACAGCAAATAATCCTGTTGGCAATTGAAGAGGCGAAAACATCGATTGATATTGCCGCTTATTCATTTACCAGCAAGCCCATTGCCTTAGCCTTCGTTGACGCACAAAATCGAGGTGTTAATGTTCGTGTTGTTGCCGATAAGAAATCGAATGGTGGAAAGTATACCGCCGTGACCTATCTGGCGAATCACCGCGTACCGGTAAGACTCAATGACAAGTATGCAATTATGCACAACAAGTTTATGATTGTTGATGGTCGTTCAGTTGAAACGGGGTCGTTTAACTATACGCAGAGTGCCGCATCCCGTAGCGCGGAAAATGTGATTTACCTGCGTAACCGGCCAGATATTGCCGAAAAATACACACGAGAGTTTAACCGATTATGGAGCGAAGCGATAGACACATAAACCACATATTAATACACGATGCAGGATAGGCGTACCTACTCAAAATGTGCCATTTTTCGCTGGTACGCCCGCCGCTACACGGGGTTCTTGGGGGTAAAAATGGCTAAACATCAAAAATACGTCACTTTCACAACAAAAAGATTAATTATACGTCTTTTGTACGCCATAATTACATCAAATTACAGGTTTTTGTGTCATTTTTACGTCAAAAATACACCATTTTTTAAAAGGCTGATATGAAGCGATGAAAATGTTAAGATTCAGAGTAACTGATGAGCAATATCAAGAATTAAAAACGATAAGCAGTGAAAATGGGTGTCGTAGTGCTAATGAATTTTTAAAAGATATTGCTTTAACTATTTTATCTAAGGATAAAAAACTCAATAAAGAAAAAAGTGAACTAGATAGAGATTACTTAATTAATAAATTACAGTTCCATGTGACAGATGAAGTACACGAAAAAATAAGAACGAGCGCGAAAAAACACGGCTGGACATTATCAAAAGAAATTCGATTTCGCCTCAATCAAACATTAAGCCGTGAACCGGTTATGCTTGAAAACGAAATCAGAGAATTACGTAAAACACGTAATGAAATTGTGCGTATTGGTCAGAACATTTACTATCTAATAGCGCAAAGGCAACTATTGCCCGTTAACGATAAAAACATGTGGGAGGATATCAAAAAATTAAACGCCCTGATTGAGGATGTGAAAGGAAAGGTTAACTATTTGGCGGATGCCCGCGCAAACATTTTGCCAGTCAAACGGGGGTGATGATGGGCGTTAAGGTTAAAAAAGAAGATCGGATTAGACGGGTTGCTGAACAACGGCGTGAAAAAATCAGACGGTTTCCTGAAGCCCATAAAGCCCGTCATGGTGGAAAAAATTATTCACGAGGTGTCAGAGATCGGGCTTTTAAAAATGGGAACAGTCGTGAGGTTTTGGTGCGTATCACCGGAAGCGGTCGCACACCACGCGGGGTAAAAAACGAAATTAACTATATTGCCCGTGAAGGGGAGTTGACGCTGCGTGATAGTGGGGGTAAAGAGTATTTTATTAAGGAAAGAGAAGAGCGTAAGCAATCTTATGAGTTTATGACAGACAGGGAAGATAAACTGGTATACAAGGATGAAAGTGCGCCGAAGCTGGTTCACAATATGGTTTTTTCTGCGCCCACTGTTGCCGGTGTCAGTGAAGCCGATGCGTTTAAATCGGTGGAAACCACGTTAAAAGAAAAATATCCGGATAATCGCTTTGTCATGGCTTACCACAAAGATACCGATAGTCATCATGTCCATGTATTACTACGCATACCGGATAATTACGGCAAACGGATCAACATCCGAAAACAGGATTTACGTGAGTTGCGGGAAAAGTTTGCGGAGCAATTACAAAAAATGGGATACAACGTGACCTGTACCCATAAGTATCAGTTTGGCCTTAAGAGTGAATTGAAGCGAGAACATGACCGGCAACGTGGTTTGTATGAGGTGGTAAAATTTGGACGTGCCAGCTATCGATTTAATCCTAAAAATGGTGACCAAAACTATATCACGTTACGCACATTAAAAAATAAAACAGAAGTAACCTATTGGGGGGTGAATCTGGCGGAGGAAATCGAACGTGAGCAGATTAAGCCCGGCAGTGTGATCAGCTTTAAAAAAGAGGGTGCCACGGCGGTTAAAGTGCCTAAACTGGATCGTCAGGGAAAACAGGTTGGCTGGACGGAGACCCATAGAAACAACTGGCGCATTGAAAATCAGGGGCAGATGGGGATAAAAACAAAACCGTTTCCGAAAGAAATCAAGCTCGACTCACCTGAGCAGTTAATGAAACACAAGCGTAGCATGATGGTATTTAAGCAGTCGAAGGCAGCGATGTTAGCCCTAAAAGAACAGCTTAAGAAGGGGATAAAAATTGGCGGCATCAAGTTTTGATTCGAGAGGATAGCGAGGCTTATCCTTCACGGGTATACTGCATTGATGAAAAAGACACTTTCCCACCACGATAGTCTGTTTAAGAAATTCCTTGGTGATATCACCATCGCAAGGGATTTTCTGCAAATTCATTTACCGGAAAAACTTCGCCAATTGTGTGACTTTGGTACGCTGGCGATGGAGTCCGGCAGCTTTATTGAGGCAGACCTGCGTAGCCAGTGCTCGGATATGCTTTATTCGATGAAGACTACTGCGGGTCATGATAGTTACGTCTATTGCGTCATCGAACATCAGAGCAGACCTGAAAAGCTGATGGCATTCAGGCTCTTAAGGTATGCGGTTGCCGCCATGCAACGGCATCTTGAGCAGGGCAATGACACCTTGCCGGTAGTGATACCGCTGCTGTTTTATCAAGGTAATACTTCGCCGTATCCCTACAGTACCCATCTGTTGGATTGTTTTGCTGATCCGGAACTGGCAAAGTCTGTCTATACGCAGG
Organism: Type-A symbiont of Plautia stali; assembly: GCF_059731155.1. Lineage (NCBI taxonomy): Bacteria > Type-A symbiont of Plautia stali. The sequence goes on from NZ_AP035892.1 coordinate 7,683, forward strand.
CTTTCCCGCTGGTTGACGTGACAGCCATCCCTGACGAGGAGATTGTCACACATCGACATGTTGCCCTGATGGAGCTGGTGATGAAGCATATCCGCACCCGCGATATGCTAGAATTAAGTCAGGAGATAGCGTCCTTGCTCAATCAGTGGGTATTGCAGCCTGAGCTATTTCGAGGATTAATATGTTATATTGTAGAACGAGGAAATACTTCTGATGCAAAGCAATTTTTGCATCAGATTGCGGAAAAAGCGACTGATTATCGGGAGGTAGTGATGACCATTGCAGAGCAGCTACGTCAAGAGGGCGAGAAACTTGGTGAACAGCGGGGCATAGAAAAAGGTAGGCAGGAATCCGCCATAACTATAGCGCGCCAGCTTTTAGCCAACGGTGTTGAGCGGGCGATTGTCAAAATGTCTACTGGGCTGTCTGATGCTGAGATTAATGCACTGATGGATTAATCGATGTTTAGTAATATTATTTTACCTCGCTCATTTTATGAGCGTGATACGCTTTGTGTGGCAAAGGATTTGTTGGGAAAAATTTGGGTCTGTAAATTTTTTTGTGTAAATGGCTCCATCGCTTAACTGGAGATTCGTTCTCCATACATCAACATGAATTGGCTCATAGCAGGTTTCCAGTCTCTGAGTGGCATGGTCCATTTGGCGGAAATATTATGCAACGCCAGATAGAGCAGTTTAAGTACCGAGTCATCTGTTGGAAATATCCGCCGGGTTTTCGTTATCTTGCGCAATGAAGCATTTAACGACTCTATCGCGTTGGTAGTGTAAATAACCTTACGGATCTCCGGTGGAAAGTCAAAAATGACGATAAGCCGCTCCCAATTGTTTTTCCAGGACTGACTTATCGTGGGGAACTGCTGATCCCATTTGGCCGCGAAGGCATCCAACGCGCATTCTGCCGCCTCTGCCGTTGCAGAACTATAGATGGTGCGCGAAGGTCAGCAGCCACGGCCTTGCGTTCTTTCCAGCCGACATAGCGCAGCGAATTCCGCACTTGATGCACGATGCAGAGCTGAACCCGGGTGTGCGGATAAACAGCTTCAATTGCGTCAGGAAAGCCCTTCAGACCGTCGCAGCAAGCGATGAATATGTCCTGTAGCCCACGGTTCCTCAGTTCTGTCATCACCGATAACCAGAACTTAGCGCCCTCAGTTTTGGCTATCCATAGCCCAGCAGTTCTTTTTCTCCCTGAGTGTTGACGCCAAGCGCCAAGTAAACAGACTTATTGGCTACGGCACCGCAGTCCTGGCTTTTAACGACAATACAGTCCAAATAAACAATGGGATAGAGAGCATCCAGCGGACGTTGCTGCCAGCGCTTAACTTCATCCATCACGGCATTGGTCACCTGAGAGATGAAGCCAGCAGAAACATCAACGCCATAGACATCCTTGAAGTGTGACTGGATGTCGCGGGTTGATAACCCTCTAGAATATAATGAAATAATACGGCTATCAAAGCCGTTAAGTTGCTTCTCGTTCTTGGCGATCAATGCAGGCTCAAAGGTACTATTACGGTCGCGTGGGATCTGAAGCTCAAGCTCCCCGTTTTGGCTACGCACATTCTTGGATGTCTTGCCGTTGCGGGAGTTGCCAGAGTTATTCCCAGCAGGATCGTGCTTGGCATACCCAAGATGTATATCCATCCCGGCTTCAAGAACTCGTTCAGCCAGTCGTTTGGTCAGTTCCTTGAGTAATCCTGATTCCCCCAACAGGTCCTGAGGGGAGTGGCAATCCTGGAGCAATTGGTCAATAAGATCGTTGCTGATAGGCATTTTGTAGTCCTTTAAAGGTTTTGCTAAAAATGCCATTTACACAGATTATTTTACAACCTCCTGAATTCAGTTACCCACACATAACTGCAAGGGACTTTTTCATAAGGTTACAGCCGTTATGCTTGCAGAGCGCCAGCCGTACTGATTTCAAAGTGCGTGGTTTCCTTTAAAAACCTGCTCAGTACTTCTTTTAAATACCTTTTATCTTTTTCATATAAATAGATAACCTGTTCATCGTCTGCCCTGTGGGCAGCCTCAGAGAATGCCCGCCCTTGCAGCGGACTTACGTCCGCGCCGGTTCGACAAAAACAAAGTTACCTCCCGTCGCTGCGCGACAGGCACTGTAAGACATCTGATTTTAGTTACAGCATTCAGAATCTGTTCCCGCAAACCCAGAATGTGCATATCTGTAACCTCATCACCACACCTACCACTGAAAAGCGGCCCCGCCCCGGCCAGAGGCCGGAACAGCGTCGCTTTTAATGATGAATGTTGTAACTAGAACTAAATCGCTTTGAGAAGTATCGCTGGAAGGTCTGGATTAACACGCCCGTAAGCGGCCCTCTCGGCCCGCTAACACGGAGATACGCCCCGACTGCGGCTACGCCTTGTCGTGACCACTCCGACAGCGCACAGAAGCTTCTGTATCGCTTTTAGCGGGTTTGTGTCTGGCAGGGTGAAGGAATGGATTGGCAGAACCTATCAGAACTGTAACCGGCTGCGCCGGGTCACGGTGCCATTCACCAGTAGAGCTATATTCAGTATCGGCTGGCACCTCCATGCCGCTTTGCGGCATTCAAATAACTGGCTGCGCACTGCTCGCCAGTTTTCATCAGGGACTCCTGCGTGCAGCCCTTTCGTTGACACTAGGAGTAAGTATTCTTATCATTGTGTTGATAGTTAACACAGGGGGCGTTATGGCCAGAACAACAAGCGTTACGATTGGCGAACAACTCGATTCGTTTATTAGTCGATTAATAGACAGTGGCCGTTACGGCTCTGCGAGTGAAGTTATGCGCTCTGCGCTGCGATTGCTGGAGCAACAAGAAACAAACGATGAAGTTATTCGCCAGGCTGTTATTGCTGGGCTGGAAAGCGGTGACAGCTCATTATCCCTGCGGGATATTGCAGCACAAAGAAAACTGAGACATCGTGTATAAACTCACCGAACGGGCGGCAGAAGACTTCGCCGGGATTTATGATTATACGCTCTTGAAATTTGGTGAAACTCAGGCAGACCATTATACAGATGTACTTGAGGCATTTTTCGAGACACTGGCCGGAATGCCAGATATGGGACGTGACTACCATGCCGTTCCTGGTGTGATGCGCATTGAATTTCAGCGACATGCCATTTTTTATACGGTTCGTGATACAGATATTCTGATTGCGCGTATTTTGCACCAACAGATGAACCATAAACGCCATTTACTGAAAATTTAAACACGCTGCCGCGCTTTGCTTGGCCAACACCGATCTGGCAGAAAATTTATGCACCAGACCAGTGTTCTCGGTAAGGACAAGTGTGTGTTTGAGTTAATGTGTTTTTACACATTTGAGTTTTTAGCTGTCATTTTCTTTCAGCCAATTATCGACCAAGTCCTTTATCACATCAGTAATAGATGTGCCTTTTTTTGCACACGCAGCTTTGAAGCGGATATGTATTTCTTCATCAAAGTTAACGTTGACTCTCTTTTGCTTTCCCGTGGGTGTGCTATTGACGACTTTTTCAAGATCCCGATGCTCACCGAAACTCATTGTTTTTGATGTATGTTGTTTAGTTAGTGCCATACATAACCTCTTAATATGCCGAAATGAGTATATGAGTTTTTACTCAAATGATTCAAGTATTTCTCGCGTCAGAATGGCTATCTCGCCCTTTGCTGCTCCATCGTTGGTATCGAAAACGCTCTCACCCTCCATGACGGATTTAACGTAACTTTGGCGTTGTGTGATCGCAGTTTTAAACGGCTTAATACCCGTCTGAGCAATGCTATCTTTCAGGACATTAAGCATGGTGGCTTGTTCGATTTTCCGTGTGATGAGGAATCGAGCTTCTACCGGACGATTATAAGCCTGGGCTTCCAGCACGGTGACTACGGAACCGGCAGCGGAAAAATCTAGAGGGCTGGGTGTTACCGGGATGATAATCAGGTCGCTGACCATCACCGCTGCGGAGGTAATAACTGACAGAGAACCGGCTCCATCAATAATCACAAAGTCATATTCAGCCAGATCCTTTCTTACCTGGTAAACATCTTTCTCCGATGCTGCGGTGTAAACATCGAATGCTGCTTTCTCTGCTTTGTTCCAGTTAGTCAGGCTCATTTGTGGGTCTGTATCCACAACTGCAATTTTCTTACCCGAACTGGCAAGGCAGCTACTGACGTTTATTGTTGCAGTCGTTTTACCGGAGCCACCTTTAGGGTTGAGGAACGCGATAATTTTCATGTCTAAACCTCATTTGTGTGTTTACTTATTTGAGTTTAATTATACACAAAAAACACAAATGAGTAAATGTGCTTTATATGTGTAAGTGAGTATATGAGTGTTTTTGAGTGTTGGAAATGGCGGGAATTTTGGTTTAGGCTTCTCTCAATAGATTATTGCCAACCTCCATCGTATTCATTCCAGCCCTGATTAGTTGCATCATTGGTTAGCGTCATATCATCTATCACGCAGTTACGTAACTCAGCGGTGCGGTATATCTCGTCGAAAAGTTCGTCAATCTGCTCTTTCAAATCGGCCTCATTGCTATACGTAAAAATCAGGCTGTACTCATTGTTGTCCAACACCTTTCCGTCATAGTCGCACTCAACCAGCCAGGCAATATCTTCTCTGACCTTTTTCTTCCCACGGGTAAATTTGCTGCCGTTCTGCACCGGCACCCACAGTGTGGCTGTCACGGAAAATGCGGTAGCACTCTCAGATTGCCCGGAAAGAGAGGGGAGGGCTGTAACTGGGGGACACTGTTTAATCGCCCGGCTAATGGTGCCACGACTGCAATTGATGGTCTTCTGAACCTGGCTCCAGGAGCTGCCGCTGGCCAGCAGCCGGTTAATGGCATCATAGCGATGTTGGTTAACCTTTCTTCCCTGGTATTTGCCCTCCGCTTTTGCTTTGGCGATCCCCTGTTTCTGGCGTTCTCGCCGCTGCTCATAGTCGCGCCTAGCCACTGCGGCCAGCATATCGAGCAGCATGTCATTGATGGCCGAAAACATCCGGTTATCAAAATCGGTCAGCCCCGGAGATAAATGTAGCCAGGTAGTGGGAACATTAACGGCCACGACTCTTATGTCTTTTCTGGCAATCAATTTTTTGAGCGTGATCCAGTCATTCCCGGCCAGACGTGAAAGGCGGTCAACATCTTCAATGAGTAAAATGTCACACTGCCGACAGTCTTTCAGTAATCGGAAAAGCTCAGGACGCTCCAGCCGTGAACCTGACTCATTTTCAATATAATAGTTACAGATGGACAGCCCGCGCTCAGTGGCAAAAGTGTCGATAGAGCTAAGTGCTCGTGATGCATCCTGTTCGGACGTGGAGGCACGAAGATAGGCGCGAACAAAGCTGGTCGGTACTGTTTGGGTCATTTGGAGGAACCGGTTCTGTTTAAGTGTGTCGTGATTATTTAAACAGTACCAGCTTGCAGCAGTACGAGGAAGGTATGCCCATAACAGACCGACAACACGCCGCCTGAATCCCGGTACGGGGTGTGGCGTACGCCCTCGTGCCATTGGATGAGCACCGTCGCTAATGCGATAGCACCGCCTGCTGTGGCTTTTATCAATCGGTTACGCAGCTCGGGATTCATTGGTCGCGTTTTGTCCTGAATTGGTATTCCTTATGCCGGTAAACCCAGTTCAGCAGGAAGGTCGCCAGCGTACAGGCGATACCGGTAATCAATACCCATTCACTGAGCGAAAACATGCCCAACAGGCACGTGACAAAGCTCCAGCTATAGGCGTAGCCGGTTGTGTAATCAGCTCATAAAAGGGCGCTATGACAGCGCTGAACCCTAAATTACATCCCGTGAGACCTCACGTACCTTTGTTGGGATAGACCTAACCTATTGACGAAAAACATTAATGTAATATAGAGTCATAGCGCCCTTGAAAAATCAGGGGTCGGGATTATCACCCCGCATACCAAAGCCCGGTATAATATACTTATCTCGTATTATACCGGCATTAAACCGCGCATCATGTCAATGGTGGGCTGGATGGGGGAGCCGTAAGGCTCGCCGTTCGCTTTGGTACGGTTGTGATAACCCTGTTCAGCTCACCACCAGATACTGGGTGGTGAGACCTAATCGGTCACTGAAAGGGTTCCACCATGAGCAATTGGGATAAAGTAGACAAAGAAAAGTTAAAGTCACAGGTCACAATGTCTCGTGACCCCGCGTTAGTGCGTAAAAGAGTGCAAGCAGTTCTACAACACGATCTGGAAAACGCAAATAAATCACTACCGGCCCCAAAAATTGGATGTGTAGTAGAGCTACCCGAGGAGGTAGCTAGAACAATGTGGGCAATTCAAACCCTTTCAAAACTCAAGCTAATAACTGAACCCCCTTCCGAATGAAATCAGAAGGGATATATTTATCCAGACCCGTCGCATAACAATAATCTATAAGCTGAGTCATTTTATGCACACCTATCTTTTGATACATGGTCTGTAGACGATTTTCTATAGTGCGGGGTGAAATATCTAGTCTTTTCGCAATCTCTTTGGATGTTAATTTTTGTTGTGCCCAAAAAGCGATTTCCAGTTCTCTTTTGGTGAAGATGTTGTTAGGAGCATCAATTTCAATGACTTTTCTATCAAATCGATTCATGTAATAAAGTAGTGCTGGGGCATCTAACGCAGAGCCCCGGCAAACAACACCAATCACATTATGATCATCATCGTGAAGTGGTGATTTACTGCATAAGTGTGGGACGGGTGTATCGATGTTTCCTGGACCATAGTAATGAATTTCAATTGCGGAAATACATTTATCATTTTCAATAACTTTTTGGTCATGGGCAACAAGGTCGGGCCAGAGTTCTTGACTAGACTCCAGAGGCATTTCTTTATCTAGCCGACCCTCTACATTAAACTTTTCTGGATAATTAAAATAATTTAATGCTGAGTTATTCATGTAAATATATTTTGATTCGTCATTTTTTATAAACCAATGATCATGACAATGCTCCATGAATGATATTAAAGAATTACATGATGAGGAATGTGAACTTGAATTTAATTCATTAACACACATAATATTCTCCATGATTACTATTTAATTAACATCCCTTTACTCCTAGCTAGGATCCAATGTAAAACAATGAAGAGCACCATACAATCAAGGAAAGATAAAAAATGAGCAGGCATTCTGATGATACCTACGCGTTCACTCGCGTGCCTAAAGAAACACGTGTTAGCCTACTTAATGTCACGTTAGTCCGCATGGGGATGGCGACAGCACTATCTCAGTTTATGTTGGGTGCAACATTGGGGCACAGCATGACATTCTGGCAGGCCATGTTGGCTACCTGCTTAGGGAGTCTTGTGCTAGAGGTTGTAAGCCTTGGGCTTGGGATAGCGGGAATGCGTGAGGGGTTGTCAACCAGCTTATTGGCGCGTTGGTGTGGTTTTGGTCGCATAGGCGCAGCAATGATAGGAGTGGTCATCCTAGTGAGTTTGCTTGGCTGGTTTGGTGTCCAGAATGCTGTTCTTGCTGAAGGTTTTTTACAAGCTTTTGATCATAAAATCAGTTTTGGTTGGATTGCAGCTATTTCTGGTGTAACACTCACCGTTTTAGTGGCTTTGGGATTTAAAGCGTTAAGCTGGACAGCAAAACTGTCTGTTCCCTTCTTTTTTGTAGTCATCGGTTGGATTGTCTATTTACTTTTGCGAGACCATGATATCTACCGTCTTGCTGTATCTCCGCCAGGAGGACCACCCCTTACGCTAGGAGAAGGAACCACTATCATATCTGGTGTGATAATTATTGGGGCATTAATAACGCCTGATTTAAGTCGTTACTGTCGAAACAATAGAGATGTTTTTTGGATGATAACGTCCTCAGTGATTGTTGGCGAGTTCATCATCAATGGTATATCAATATTAATCGCTCATGCACTCAATACTGCTGACGTTGTCACCATCATGACACAGAGTGCGGGTTGGATTGGCTTAATTTCTGTGATTTTGTCCGCAGTGAAAGTTAATGATGTGAATTTGTATTCATCCTCTCTTGGATTGAGTAATTCACTTGAGATTTTAACAGGTAAAAAATGGCGCTATGCCAATTTAACCATTGTCCTAGGACTTTCAGGAACAGCTTTGTCCGTACTGGGAATTCTAGAACATTTCACTGATTTTCTTGTTGCTCTTGGCGTCCTGTTTCCACCCATTGCAGGCATAATGCTGGTTGACTACTACATTTTACGAACTCACAGAGATTTACTGGATTTCACTCGCCGTCACGGAACCTTGCCAGATACGGCATCCACGCCCCAAATAGGCTGGCCTGCGATAGCGGCATGGCTCCTCGGGAGTGCCGTCGGCTTTACCATTGAAGGGGGAATACCGTCTCTTAATTCACTATTTACTGCTAGTTTATTGTACTGGATTATTTGCACGGGAGTCAAAAATCATCGAAGTAAAGACTTTGATTCAGCACGATTTTGGTGATAGTCAGTCAAATCAGGCACACTGACCCGAAACGGGAGGGTTGCCATGGGCCAAGTCGCATTTGATACGCAAGAGTTCGTCGAGACGCTGGAGAACGCCGGTTTGCCGAAAGACCAGGCGCGGGCAATTTCTATTGCCGTTCGCAAGTCTCATGAAGTGGCGGATGTGGCGACCCGGCGTGACCTTGAGGATGCGAAGAAGGATATCTGGGCTAGATTCGATAAGGTCGATGCCCAGATAGCTGAGGTGCGCAAAGACCTGTCCTCCGAAATCGCGGAAGCCCGCAAGGACACAGCGACCCAGTTCGAGAAGACCGACGCAAAAATCGCCGAAGTCCGCAAGGATTTGGCCTTTGACATCGCCGATGCCCGCAAAGAGGCCGCGGCAGATATGGTGTTACTGCGCAAGGACGTCGAAAGCCTCACTAACAAGCTTGTAATCAAAATGGCCAGCATCATGGTCGCTGTGATTGGTGGGTCTGTAAATTTTTTTGTGTAAATGGCTCCATCGCTTAACTGGAGATTCGTTCTCCATACATCAACATGAATTGGCTCATAGCAGGTTTCCAGTCTCTGAGTGGCATGGTCCATTTGGCGGAAATATTATGCAACGCCAGATAGAGCAGTTTAAGTACCGAGTCATCTGTTGGAAATATCCGCCGGGTTTTCGTTATCTTGCGCAATGAAGCATTTAACGACTCTATCGCGTTGGTAGTGTAAATAACCTTACGGATCTCCGGTGGAAAGTCAAAAATGACGATAAGCCGCTCCCAATTGTTTTTCCAGGACTGACTTATCGTGGGGAACTGCTGATCCCATTTGGCCGCGAAGGCATCCAACGCGCATTCTGCCGCCTCTGCCGTTGCAGAACTATAGATGGTGCGAAGGTCAGCAGCCACGGCCTTGCGTTCTTTCCAGCCGACATAGCGCAGCGAATTCCGCACTTGATGCACGATGCAGAGCTGAACCCGGGTGTGCGGATAAACAGCTTCAATTGCGTCAGGAAAGCCCTTCAGACCGTCGCAGCAAGCGATGAAGATGTCCTGTAGCCCACGGTTCCTCAGTTCTGTCATCACGGATAACCAGAACTTAGCGCCCTCAGTTTTGGCTATCCATAGCCCCAGCAGTTCTTTTTCTCCCTGAGTGTTGACGCCAAGCGCCAAGTAAACAGACTTATTGGCTACGGCACCGCAGTCCTGGCTTTTAACGACAATACAGTCCAAATAAACAATGGGATAGAGAGCATCCAGCGGACGTTGCTGCCAGCGCTTAACTTCATCCATCACGGCATTGGTCACCTGAGAGATGAAGCCAGCAGAAACATCAAAGCCATAGACATCCTTGAAGTGTGACTGGATGTCGCGGGTTGTTAACCCTCTAGAATATAATGAAATAATACGGCTATCAAAGCCGTTAAGTTGCTTCTCGTTCTTGGCGATCAATGCAGGCTCAAAGGTACTATTACGGTCGCGTGGGATCTGAAGCTCAAGCTCCCCGTTTTGGCTACGCACATTCTTGGATGTCTTGCCGTTGCGGGAGTTGCCAGAGTTATTCCCAGCAGGATCGTGCTTGGCATACCCAAGATGTATATCCATCCCGGCTTCAAGAACTCGTTCAGCCAGTCGTTTGGTCAGTTCCTTGAGTAATCCTGATTCCCCCAACAGGTCCTGAGGGGAGTGGCAATCCTGGAGCAATTGGTCAATAAGATTGTTGCTGATAGGCATTATGTAGTCCTTTAAAGGTTTTGCTAAAAATGCCATTTACACAGATTATTTTACAGCCTCGCTAATGGAAAACAGTTGGTCGCAGGAAATCGTATCTGAATTGAATTAATGCCTAACCTGGTTGATCTGTTTTATTTTCAGCTACTTTGCTCCTTCACCTTTTCAAAAAAGGAGCAAAGTTCACAGGAAGCTTAAAGTGAATTACCTGGCTTACTGTATTAAATTATCCAATTCATGATCAGAAAGGCCGGTAGATATTTTAACAATGACACGGTCAACACCGTTACTGACAAGCTGCCGTGCAATTTTCATCGCAGCAGTATGCTCGCCTTGCTGCATACCTTGCTGAATGCCTTCCTCACGGCCAATCTGATAGCCTTCCTGCTTCAGAGCTTCGGCAATGGTCATAAGTGCCTCCTCGTGTTTCTCCGCCCGTCTGGCTATCTCGGTAATGAACGTTCGCGGTGAGGCGGCATTCCCCTCCTGAACCAGATAGTTCATCATCGTGACAACCTGCGTATCCGTATAATAATTGTACGACAGCAGTTTAACAATACTGTCCAGCAACTCCGTCATATCCCGGCGGCGAATGTGCTTCTGGATGAGCTCTAGCAGCGCCATACGCCGGTGCTGCATGATGGCGTCATCATCGAGTGTCGTCACATCCGCCAATCGAAACGGCTGACTGTAAATCTTCGCTGCGATATCGGGCCGCTCAAAGCAGTCCAGCCAGTTAGTGCTGTACGGATGCGGACTTTTTTCGCCGCAGTAGAACAGTACCGGAAAAACCAGGGGCAGTTTATCATGCCCGGCTTCCAGATGCCGCTGCATCGCCACCATGCAATAGCGCATTAACCGCCAGGCCATCAGCTTGTCGGGGGTCGACTGGTGCTCTATCAAACAGTAGACATAGCCATCAACCCCGTTGGCGTTCACAGAGTAGAGGATATCACTCTGGTAAGGCTTCATGTCCGAATCGATAAAGGAGCCGGACTCAGGCTTCAGGGTCTCCCAGTCACACAGCGCCTTGATATCATCAGGCAGCCAGATATCAAAAAAATCCTGTGCAGTGGCCTTGTCGTGAAGAAACTGCCTGAACAACGCATCATGGGGCGTCGGGGTAAATTTCTTGCTCATGGCGTTGGCTCTGCGCCCGATGGTGCCGCGGACTCTGCTTCTGTTCGCCATTTTTCCAGCTGCTTCAGGGCATGGGCCTGCTGCTCCTCGGTAATCTCACCACAGGGCTGCCCGCCAAGGTCAAACCGACTGCCGCCGGCATGGACCGCTTGCTGATAGGCTGGCGTTTGCGTATAGAACATCAGCGCCGCGCTGGCCTTGGCGCGGGTTAATTCGAGTTCACGTGCCTTGATATCCTTATAAATATCTGCCGCAATGCCAATTTTGAGCGGCTTAGGTTGTTCGAGGCTGAAGAGTTGCGGCCAATGTGCCACCAGACTGGCGATGGCATCCTGACCCTGGCGTAATTTTTTCGCCCGGTTCCTCGCGATGCGCTCTTCCCGGCTCAGGGGTTTGGGCGGCGGCTGTTTTGGCTTTGGCTCCTTGACCGACTTTGGTGCCTTTACCTTGGGCTGCTTCACCGGTTTTGGCGGCGGCGCGGGTTTATCGGCATGCTTCGGGTTCACATAGATTTTCGGCTTGCGCCTAATACTGAGCAGGGGCCGCTTGGGGTCGGTCATCAGTTTTGTTCTCTTGCTTGATGGTGCTTATGGGTATCATACCAGCAGGTCTGCCTCACCGCGAATACGCGGCCGCCAGCGGCGACCACGTACCGGGCACTATGGGTTAATGATATGACTGACGCGGGGTCGCCATTGCGGGGGAATGGCGTGCATAAGACCCTCCTGGCGACAATAGTCATCCAGTTGTCGGACATTGTGGATACCTAGCTTGTGATAGATAACCTGCAACCGGTTTTCTACCGTGCGATGCGATATCTGGAGCCGCTGCCCAATGCGCTTGCTGCTCAGGCGCTGCAGCGATAAAAAAATGATGCCCCGCTCCCTGTCGGTAAACCTGTCGTCGACGGGCCAGTCCTCCACCGGGCGAGGACTCTTACCTTCGAGATAGTCCGGCAGCGACAGGAACGGAAACGGCCGCGCGTGGCAAAAGCTGCCGTGACACACGCCGTCATCATCCACGTCGGGAAGAAAGCAGAACAGCCAGGGCTGGGTGATGCCGTGGGCGCCATAGGGTTGGCTGTTAAACACCCAAAGCGATTGACGTTGCTGCCGGGCCTGGGCCTCCTGCGCCAAGAACAGCGTCACCAGGGGGGAATCATTGCCGCATGCCCGTTCGTCGCATCCCAGCAGTCGCTGCATGGGGGCATTGGCAAACAGGGTGCCTGCGGCATCGGTGAAGGCGCAGGGGGCCAGGCTGCGTCGCCAGAGCGCGTTGAGTGAGAGGGTCATAGGTGACCCTCCCGTCCGGCATTCAAACGCGCTGACAGCACTACCACGCACTCATGGGCCGCCTGCTGGAGCAGGGCAGAGACACCAGGATGGTCAAACCCGGCAGCGGACGCCACATGCCGCCCAGCGAACACCCGGATTTCCCCGCACACCTAGACGGCAAAGACCTCCACACCCTGCGCGTCCACTGCCAACTTGCCAGAGACCGACTCGCCCGGCTCTGCGGACAAAAAATAATCCTGCAGGATGGGGGCATCCGGCGTCAGTGAGGCAAGAGGGACCCGCCGCCACGCCAGCGGACTCGATATTTTTTCCACATCGAGCAGCAGCGGCCCGTCGATGTACCAGTCTTCCGGCAGTTCGGTCACGGCGGTATTACGGAGATTAAAGTAGCCGCCGACACTCAGTGTGGCGGGGAGTGCGGCGATGGGCGTACCTTCAAGGTCTAGGGCACCGTCCACCGCCAGATTGGCTGGCAGGGATAGCAGACCGGTATTCTCCAGCATGATGTCCAGCCCGACGCCAATATCGGCCGGCAACGAGGTTATCGGCGTATTACGCAGGTCGAGACTGTTCATGATATCGAGCCCGGCCGGCAGTGCCGATAATCTGGCGCACTCGCGCGCTATCAATGACCCGATGATGGTCAGGTTATCCGGCAATGTGGCAATATCGCTGCCGGACAGGTCGACATCGCCTTTGACAAGAAGATGAATCACCCCGGATAAATTAGAGGCTATACTTTAAAAGTGGAGGTCTCTATGACAACGACCAAACGTTACTCTCCGGAAGTCCGTGAACGGGCAGTTAATCTGGTGCTGGAAACTCAGCATGAGCATGCTTCGCAATGGAAAGCGATCCAGTCCATTGCACCAAAAATTGGCTGCATACCCGAGATGCTGCGTCTGTGGATCAAACAACATGAACAGTGGCTGACGGTGAAAAACAGCCTCAGCGCGGATGAACGTCAGCGGCTTAAGGAGCTGGAGCGCGAGAACCGTGAGCTTCGCCGCAGCAACGATATTCTACGACAGGCGTCAGCATATTTTGCCCAGGCGGAGCTTGACCGCCACTGCAAGAAATAGCGTCGTTAACGGTGCCGCTGATGGAACAGCATGGGGTCGAGCCGGTATGTCAGGAACTGCATATTGCCCCAGCAACGTATTACTGGCAGCGAAAGCGACAGCAGAACCCGGAATTACGTAGCGTCCGCCAGCGCCGTGATGAAGAGCTTGGCCGGGAGATTGAACGCGTCTACGACGAAAATAAACGGCTTTATGGTGTGAAGAAAGTCTGGCTCCAGCTTCGGCGCGAAGGCGTCAAAGTCGCGCGATGCACGGTAGAGCGCCTGATGCGGGCGATGGGACTGGTCGGTATCCGCCGCGGTAAAGGCGTTAAAACCACGTGCAGCGATAAAGATGCGGCTACGCCGGATGACCTGGTGAACCGGCGCTTCATGGCGGAGCGGCCCAATCAGCTTTGGGTGGCGGACTTCACCTACGTCAGCACGGCGCAGGGCTTCGTTTATGTGGCCTTTATCGTCGATGTGTTCGCCGGCGTTATTGTCGGCTGGCGGGTCTCAACGTCGATGGAGACATCTCTGGTGCTGGATGCGCTGGAGCAGGCGCTTTGGGCGCGTCGCCCCGGGAAAGGGGTGAACCATCACTCAGACCGAGGCTCACAATATGTTTCATTAGCGTATTCAAAGCGCCTGAAGGATGCTGAAATCCTGGCGTCAGTCGGCACTACCGGCGACTCCTACGATAATGCGATGGCAGAGAGTATCAACGGGGTGTACAAAACGGAGGTGATCGACCGCGGGAGCTGGAAAAACCGGACGGAAGTGGAGTTGGCCACGCTGGACTGGGTGGACTGGTACAACAACAGAAGGTTGCTCGGGCGGCTGGGTTACATCCCTCCTACTGAAGCCGAAATGAACTATTACGCTTCGCAATTAGCATCAGAGGAAGCGGCGTAGTATTGCCAAAATTACTCTCTAATAAACTCGGGGTTATTCATGACTCCTGTTGGCTGCCCCCGGAGTTCCCGGGCCATCTGCAACGCTTTGACCGTGAGTGCCGAGTCCGGCGACGTCGACATGGCCCATCCCACGGGTTTGCGGGCGAACAGATCCAGCACCACCGCAAGGTAAGCCCAGCATTTGCCCGTCCAGATGTAGGTCACATCTCCGCACCAGACTTGATCCGGCGTGGTAACCGCGAACTGGCGGTTGAGATGGTTCGGTATTTCAGCGTGTTCATTGCCGCCGCGTTTGTATTTGTGAGCCGGTAGCTGGCAGCTGGCGATACCCAGCTCTTTCATCAGCTTACCGGCCAGCCAGCGCCCCATTTTAACGCCAGAGCTGCTGGTGACGATGGTCGCGATGCTTCGAGCGCCGGCAAGCCGCCGCTGGCGTTCCAGGCTTCCATGACGCGGCTGCGATTAACCACGCGCTCACCATCGGGTTCATTAGCGGAAGCCTGCCAGTGCCTATAGCTGCTGCGATGTACCTCAAAAGTCTGGCACAACGCCGTGACCGGGTATCGCGCTCTCAGCCTGTCGACTATCGTGAACCATTGAGTGAGTCCGACATTAAGAGCGCCGTAGCCTTTTTTAGAATTTCGTTCTCCATTTCAAGGCGTTGGACTTTCTTCTTCATCTCACGCAGCTCGAGCTGCTCAGGGGTAAGAGGAAGTCCCGCTGGCGTTTTTCCCTGTCGTTCAAGGCGAAGCTTATTGACCCAGCGAGTAATAGCAGAATGGCTGACATTAACCGCCTCCGCCGCCTTAACGTATGTGTAGCCGTGGTCGACAACCAGCTTTGCGGCTTCGAGCTTAAATTCCGCCGTAAAATGTTTACCCATGAGGTCACCTATCGTGTTGGTGAGGTGAGAATATCACCTCCGATCAGGTGGCCAGTATCAGTGTGCCACTACATATTTTGCTGGCTCATGCGGAGGTGCGCCGCTGGAAGTGGTGAAGCAGTACATTCAGCATCAGCGTGGCTGATGATTCTACGGGCTTGCAAAGCCCGTCCAAATTCCCCTCCCACCTCATGTCGGTGGGAGTACCCTTTGGAGTTAATGAATGGCGAGGCTTATCCTTCACGGGTATACTGCATTGATGAAAAAGACACTTTCCCATCACGACGCATTGTTTAAGAAATTCCTTGGTGATATCACCATCGCAAGGGATTTTCTGCAAATTCATTTACCGGAAAAACTTCGCCAATTGTGTGATTTTAGTACGCTGGCGATGGAGTCCGGCAGCTTTATTGAGCCAGACCTGCGTAGCCAGTGCTCGGATATGCTCTATTCGATGAAGACCACCGCGGGTCATGATAGTTACGTCTATTGCGTCATCGAACATCAGAGCAGACCTGAAAAGCTGATGTCATTCAGGCTCTTAAGGTATGCGGTTGCCGCCATGCAACGGCATCTTGAGCAGGGCAATGACACCTTGCCGGTAGTGATACCGCTGCTGTTTTATCAAGGTAATACTTCGCCGTATCCCTACAGTACCCATTGGCTGGATTGTTTTGCTGATCCGGAACTGGCAAAGTCTGTCTATACGCAGGCGTTTCCGCTGGTTGACGTGACGGCCATCCCGGACGAGGAGATTGTCACACATCGACATGTTGCCCTGATGGAGCTAGTGATGAAGCATATCCGAACCCGAGATATGCTAAATAGCTGCGCGGAATAGTGCTCCACTTTTGGTCAGCCCATGCAGTGCAAGGCACAGGGCTGTTTCCTTTGCCTGACCGTGCTACATCGGGCTTGAGAAGTGTTGCCCATACGCAACATGCCACCCATCAGTAAACGGTAGGTGTAGCGGTATTAAGCGCAGCTATTTAGAGTTAAGTCATGAGATAGCAGGTTTGCTCAATCAGTGGGTATTGCAGCCTGAGCTATTTCGAGGATTAATCTGTTATATTGTAGAACGAGGAAATACTTCTGATGCAAAGCAATTTTTGCATCAGATTGCGGAGAAAGCAACTGATTATCGGGAGGTAGTGATGACCATTGCAGAGCAGCTACGGCAAGAAGGCGAGAAACAAGGTATAGAAAAAGGCATTCATCTTGGTGAACAGCGGGGCATAGAAAAAGGCATAGAAAAAGGCATAGAAAAAGGTAGGAAAGAGTCTGCTTTGACCATTGCGCGCCAACTTTTAGCCAACGGAGTTGAGCGGGCGATTGTCAAAATGTCAACGGGGCTGTCTGATGCTGAGATTAATGCGCTGATGGATTAATCGATGTTGAGTAATACTATTTTACCTCGATCATTTTATGAGCGTGATACGCTTTGTGTAGCAAAGGATTTGCTGGGAAAAGTTTTAAAATTTGCTAACTATTATGGTGTTATCAACGAAGTGGAAGCCTATATAGGGCAGGATGATCCTGCCTGTCATGCCGCGCGAGGCTCCACGCCACGGACAGCAGTCATGTTTGGTGCTGCCGGGTTTTCCTATGTTTATCTTATTTACGGCATGTACCATTGTCTGAATATTGTGACCGAACGTGAAGGTTTTCCGGCGGCTGTTTTAATTCGTGGCATAGAATTAGAGAAACCGATGCGTCTTTCTTTGGATGGGCCGGGTAAACTGTGCAAACAATTAACTATCACGAAAAATAATAACCAGATTGATTTAACACAATCGCATAATTTTTGTGTTTACGATTCCAACAGTCAGCCAGAATATATTGCTACACCAAGAATAGGCATAAAAGTTGGCATCGATAAATTGTGGCGTTTTGAGTCAATGTAAAAACCGTTAAGTATGACAATTAATATATACCCACCCCCATTAAGATATCCTTGCCGATTTTCCGTTCCGTCGCTATAATTGAAGGTGTTAATCCTCAACGGTTAACCGGGTGTCAGAACCTGCTGCTTTCCTTGGCGATAGACGACGCGCCATGCGTCTTTTTTTATATCGCAAAAACGCTTAAGCGTACCGTTTATAAAACAATGGTGGCTCAGGCGGGGCACCCGTAAGGGTGGCTGGTATCCAAGGAAGCCGGTTTCTGACCCCCGTCTGGGCTACCACCCATGAGTGTCAGAACTCCGTGGTAGCAAAAAACCAGCTATTCCTTGGAGGTTGCTATCATGGCTACTACCCCCCTTAAAACTCGTTCTAAAAATCTGCATCCCATCTTCTGTAAGCGTGTCTGTAGCGCAAGACCGGCGATACTCGCTAAATTTGCGCGCATTTCACGTCATTTAACGCCTCGCCAACGTGCATCCCTTCTAAAGGTAGGGGGTGTCGCATGAACGGCTCAATCACGCAATTTTGCCAAAGTCTCACGATCCCCTGTGGCTTTACTGACGCTGAATCTGAGGTTTATACCAATGCCGCGATGACCGATATTCTGGGGATGACGGTGGAATCTTCTCAGGTGCTGGACGTTTTTCATGTGCACGAGGAGGTCGTTTGCAATAAAAGATTGCCGTTATCGCTGCTGAGTACGTTACCCGGTGGTTACAAAAAACCGCCTCAACCGTTGCGTTTTGATTTTTTTCCGCGCTTCGATGAAAAGAACGTTTATCAAGGGACATTTTTTTATGCGCAGCCATTCCTGTTTTTATCGCTGCTTGAGTATATTGAAGGTGAGTCACCTTATCCGGTTATGTTATCTCAACCTAAAGAGATTTTTACGGATAGAGAATGGGATGTTTTGTTCCTTTCTTTACAGCGATTAAGCTGCAAGGAGATTGCCAAGTGGTTAGATATTGCAGTTAAAACAGCAGAAGTACATTTAAGTAATATCTATAGCAAAGCTGATGTACATCATGCAAATCAGCTTAGACTATTTTGCCGAGAAAAAGGAATAAATCGTTATCTTCCTCCTAATTTTATGCCTTCGGGTAGTCAGGTCATTAGCGTTTAAGACTCGTCGTCAGAGTGATGTGCTCTGACGGTTACGCTAACTCGACAGGAGACGGAAATAATGAATCCATTCCGCATTAATAATTTTAAGAAGTATTCAGGAATATTTCCTAAATTATCAAAAAGAGAAATTCAGATATTGTCAATGTCTCGTTCTGGACTTACTAACAGTGAGATAGCCTTATGCCTAAACATTAGCGTTAGGACTGTAGACAATCATTTTAATAACGCAATGCAAAAGCATGAATTAAAAACATACTCTGCATTAAGAGCATTTTTCAATTTTGCGATTGAGGATTATTTAATCGAGACAAAAGAAAATAACTAATTGTTTACAAAGGTTTTATTTATTAATCCTCACATCAAAAAGTGGGGATTTTAACTTTATTTATAGTGGTATTTCATTATAAGTGTTTGATTTTAAATGATTAAATTTACCCGTTAAAATGGTGATTATCCCTATTCAACGGCCAAAAATTTTAAGGCATCATTTTCCCTCGCCCACGTTTTCCGGGTGACACTGATTCTGAAAACATCCAGTTTTGGTAGAGGTGCCTGTTATCTGAATAGTTGCGCCTGCTCTTTAACAAATCGGTATCGGCGATCCGCAGTATGGCGGAAAACGATGTAGTCATGCTGCATGATTCGTCATTTCGCCGCTAAAAAATTAGCGACGGAATAACGGGTTGATCGCCGGTAGCCTTGATTTTTACGCTCAAGGCGGAGCTTATAACGCTTTCTGGCTGGATGTATGCCGACACAGGTGTACACAAATCACCAACAGGTGGATTTGTAGTAAGTATTTTCTGGTGTATTTACCATAAATCTTCTTTTAGGGGGATAAATTAATGAACGCTCGTCAACGCTGCCGTGAGCGTCGCCAAATGCGCTATCGTGAACAGTGCAAAAAATACGATGAGATACGGCTATTAAGACTCAGTATTCTACGGGGGCATGAGACCCGTTCAACCGAAGAGATTATTGATTCAATATGGAGGAAAACATTAGATCAGAAACGGGATAACGACGATACGCTGTTCGATTTTCTTTATACGTTAAAAAAAGGATTAGACATAACGAATAACAGTGAAGAAGCCAGCTTTACCAACTGTTGCCTACCCAATACTTACCTCTATGCGGTGAAGCGCCGAGGCCGCTAGTCATCTTTATCAAGGATAATGATAATGTTTAAACAACTTTCGCGTCCGGGGAAAAATATTTATGTGGGCGCGGTACTACGTGACCGTCTCGATAAAATCGTGCTCGATATCGGTCATTATATTGGGCGTCCTGTGACGATTTCTGAATTTATTCACTATGTGGTTGAAAGACATGGTGATGAAGCAAAAGATAACTTAAAGCGCATTTTAGGCACAGAGGAGGAAAGAACACAGCCTGATAAAAAAAGGAGGTAAATTCATGTTATCCACCACGGCGTTTCTTGCTTTAGCCATGCAGTGCGCGCCTTCTGTCCATCCTGATACGGCCTTGGCGGTTGCCAGAGTGGAATCCGGTTTAAATCCTTATGCCATCGGCATTGTAGGCGTAAAAAAAGGACTGTTTCCTGAGAGAAAAAACCAGGCACTTTCCCATGTTAATCAATTAAAAACACAAGGAAAACGTTACTCGCTGGGCCTGATGCAAATCACCAGTACCAATTTTAAAACCTACCATGTTAATGATGAACAACTCTTCGACCCCTGCACTAATCTTGCCATTTTTGAAAAAATCATGACCGATTGCTATCAGCGCGGCGGCTCTTTGAAAAGAGCGCTCAGTTGCTATTACACCGGTAATTTCTCAACGGGTCAGAAAAAAGAAGAGACGTTTAATCATACCAGTTATGTTGAAAGAATAGGGTATAAAAAAACGCCACAATACGTTGTTCCTAGCGTTAAGCAGGATATCACCGACAATCGCAGAACATTAACCGCAGCGGCTCCGTCGCTGTCCAAACGAAACATTACCCGTTACCCACGTCATTTGCTGCGTGGTGAGTTTGTTGCTGATTAAAAATCAAATAGAGGATAATTATGTTATCAGTATTGAAAAATAAATACGCCTATCTGATGGCCGCCTTGTTGTTTTCTTTGTCCGCTGAGGCTAATGGACTGGTGAAAACAAAAACATTGCTGCAAAAAGTGTTTGACGAAGCGCATTCTCTTGTCGGGATTGTGGTGGCGCTGGCCGCCTTGATTATCGGCTTTCGGGTGCTGTTTCGGGGGGAAACTATCCGCGATTGCTGGGGTGTAATTCTAGGGGCTTCGCTGATTGCATCAGCGGCGGAAATCGGCAAATGGCTGGCCTGATATAAGGAGGCGGAATGTCAACCATCTATAAGGCATTGACGCGACAGCCCGTGTTGCCGGGGATTGGCGTTCCCATCGTCCCTTTTGTGGTTGTCGAGGGCGCATTAATCAGCCTGAGCGCTAATATTAGCTGGTTTTTTCTTATCGTGGCCTTTGCTGCATGGTACATCATGAAGTTGATGACCCAAGAGGATGAGGCCATTTTTCATTTGATGCGGTTGAAAATGCGAACGTTGGGAATTTACGTCATTAACCGCTTTTATGGCACTACGGTATTTTCAGCCAGTCAGTATGATGCCGTGGATATCAAGGAGATAGCAGACTGTATGAAGCTCAATCAACGCCTGCCGCTAGAAAACCTTATTCCTTATTCTTCACATATTGATACGCATATTGTGAAAACCCGTGAGAATGACGAACTGGCGACATGGGAAGTTATCGGGGTGCCGTTTGAATGCGAGGATGACAATGATTTAGCGATTATCAATAGTCAGTTAAATACCATGATCCGCGCATGGGAGGGTAAGCCGGTGACTTTCTATACTCACCGTATCCGTGAAACATTTTATGATCATCTGGATACCCGGAGTGGCAATCCTTTTGCTGATGAAATCAGCAAAAAATACTATGAAGGAATAAAAAAATCTCGACTCTACCAAAATAGACTGTTCTTTACCGTGTGCTATGCGCCTTTTGGTAAAGAACAGAAGATGCAACACAAAATGCGAAATATCCACGACAAGCAGAAAGCTATCGCGGAAACATTACCCGAAATGCGCGAGGTTGTGAGTAAAATCAGCGCATCGTTGGCGCGCTTTCATGCACAACCGCTGGGGATATTTGAAAATGAAAAGGGGGTTTATTCTTCACAGTTGAGCTTTTATCAATATCTGCTTTCCGGTCACTGGCAAAGAGTCCGCTTATCGGCTACGCCGTTGTATGAGGTGCTTGGCGGCGTTGATGTGTTTCTGGCGCAGGATTCCGGGCAGGTTAATACGCCGCGTGGAAAACGCTTTTTCAGGTCGCTTGAAATCAAGGATTTTTGCGAAAATAGTGAGATCGGGTTATTGGATTCACTGGCTTATCTACGTATGAATTATGTCATGACCACGTCGTTTACGGCCTTGGGAAAACAGGAAGCACAGGCCGCTATCAAGGATAAAATCAGGAAACTGAAAAGTGCCGGTGATGAAGCCGCCTCGCAATTACTGGATTTGGAAGTTGCCAAAGATTTACATGGTTCAGGGGTGATTGCGTTTGGCAAATACCATTACTCGCTAGTGATTTATGCTGACTCGCTGGATGAACTGACCGCCAACACCAATAAGGTCATGACGATTCTGGAAGACTTGGGGATGATTGTCTCGCTTTCCATGTTGTCTCTGGGGGCCGCCTATCTTGCGCAACTCCCGGGCGTGTACCATTTACGCCCACGACTGGCCTTGATGAGTAGTCAGAACTTCGTGGATTTTGAGTCCTTTCATAATTTTTTCGCTGGTAAGCGTAAAGGTGTTCCGTGGGGTGAGCCACTGGTACAGCTTAAAACGCCAGCGGGCGGCAAGTACGATCTGAATCTGCACAATACGTTAATGGGCGTGAATGAACTCGGCAAGAAAACATTAGGGCATACGGATGTTTTAGGGCAGGCCGGATCGGGAAAGACAGTATTGTTGATGTTTATGATGGTGATGATGCAGAAATGGCGAAACACCGCTCTGTTCCCCATTAATAGTCCAGTCAAACAGTTAACAACAGTATTTTTCGATAAGGATAGGGCGACAGAGCCGGGGATACGCGCATTAGGCGGTCAATATTTTAGCATAAAGAGTGGTGAAATGACTGGATTTGCACCGTTTATGCTGAATACGACTAAGCGCAATGTCATTTTTGTCAAGCAACTGATGAAAATCATCTGTACGCTTAACGGTAACACGTTGACCACCCGCGAAGAGTTACGCCTTAATACCGGCGTGGAGCGCGTTATGGCGTTACCGCGTGACGGGCGTCGTTTTGGGGTGACGGCATTGATTAACCATATCAGTGAACCCGATAACCGGGAGGCTCGGGAAAATGGTGTAAAAATCCGGCTGGCGCGCTGGGCGCAAGGAGGCGATCTGGCGTGGGTCTTTGATAACGATAATGACACCTTCGATTTGAGTCAGTATGACAATTTTGGTATCGATGGTACCGAGTTTCTGGATAACCCGGATGTTTGCCCGGCAATTGCCTTTTACCTGCTTTATCGCGTGACCAGTTTACTTGATGGCCGCCGACTGGTGATTTTTATGGACGAGTTTTGGCAGTGGATCGGCAATCCCGCTTTTGCAGATTTCGTCTATAACCGGCTAAAAACCATGAGAAAGCTTAACGGCATTATCATTCCCGCGACACAATCCCCTGAGGAAATTCTGAAAAGCAGCGTCTCTGGTGCTATGCGGGAACAATGCACAACCCATATCTATCTGGCTAATCCTAAAGCCGATTATGAGCAGTACGTGAACCAGCTAAAAGTACCGGAGCGGTATTTCAATATCATTAAAAATCTTGATCCCTTGTCGCGCCAGTTTCTTATCGTTAAATCGTCGTTGTATAAAGGTGATTTGAATGACTTTGCGGCGTTGGTGACACTGGACTTATCGGGATTAGGTGTGACCACCAAATTATTGAGCACGGATAAAGACGATCTGGAAGTATTTGATAGCCTGTTTCAAGACGGTATGCGCCCGGATGAATGGGTTGATGCCTATCTAAAATTAGTTGCTTAAGGAATAAATAATGAGAATCCACAAGACGTTGGCATGGGGGATCGCGGCAGTGCTATTAACGGCTTCATCTCCGAACTATGCCGAAGGTATACCCGTTTTTGATTTCACAGCAAAGATTGAAAACGCGCAACAGTGGGCGAAGGAAGCCAAGCAATGGATGGAAACCGTTGAGCACTACAAGGCGCAGATGAACGCCTACAAAGATCAACTGGCTACTGCGACAGGGCTTCGTGATATTCAGGGGCTACTTGAACAGGGTAAAAGTTTACAAAGTGAAATCAAAACGTTGCAGAAACAGGGCATCAGCCTCAATGACCTGTTAACATCAGATAATCCCCCGAGTGGAGCACTTAATGGCTTGTATGAGAAGTACAAAGTATTTGATGTCTGTGACCTTAAGACTAAAACCATTACCGAAGGCGCGAAAAATTATCTTAACGTCTGCAAGCAGGAAACCGCAAACAAGGGCTATATGATTGAGCAGACAGCAGAGGTACAAAAAAAGGTCAATAATGCGCTGAAAGATATTGGCAAACTGTCTAATCGGATAGCCAACGCCAAAGACAGCAAGGAATCGCAGGACTTGGCGAATGCAATACAGGCCAAGAGTGTTCAGCTAAATTCATTGACCAGTGCATGGGAAATGAACATTAAAGCGGCGGAACAACGTGATAAACTCTTGGCAGCGAAGCGTGAGAAAGCGTTTCGTCAGCAACAATATGATGCCCCGTTCCCGAAATTTGGAGACTTAGTACCATGAAAATAGTAGCCGCAATATCTACCTTGTTTTTGTCATTTCTAATGACAGGATGTGGTGAAGAAACGAAGTCCACGGTGTGGTGGTCAGAGCATATCGAACAGGCAAAAGAAAAAGACAGTGAATGCAAAAAGAGTGGTGCTGATACCGATAATTGCCACAATGCCCGGGAAGCCGTTTTTCGCTATGAGCAGGCTCATGCACCTTTACCTAAGTTTGGTGATTTGCTAAATGAAGTTCCAAATAAATAATAAATACATTCCGTTATTAAGCGCTCTATAAAAAATAGAGCGCAGTTATGGGGTTTAAATAATGTCTGATTCAAAAACGGATTTATTCCAAACAATGGATGCATATATAATGCAGACATTGAATAACGTAACAGCAGGGAAATCAATGGAGTATTCCAACACCATATATTCTATTTTTGGTGTTAGTATTTCTCTTTATGTTCTATGGTGCGGTTATCTCGTTTTTGCTGGAAAATTACAGCGTCCTATTGAAAGCATAATCTGGGATTTAGCTAGGGCTAGCTTAATTATAATGTTTATGATGAATATAGGAGGGTATTTGGATCTTTCCATTCAGGCGATTGATGGCTTGAAGAATGGACTATCTGGAAAAGATAACGTGTGGGCATGGCTAGATCAATTATGGATTAAAGGGCAGCAGATTAGCGCAAAGCTAATGGAGTTAGACACTTCAACGTATGTGAAGACTGACGGAATGATAGGTACATTCTTTGCGTGGGCTGGTATTTATTTTGCTTTGCTATCGGTAACCATTGTCTTTCTTAGCGCTGAAATCACTCTACTATTGCTAGCAGTGACCGCTCCAGTATTTATTTTTTGTATGCTGTTTGGTTTTTTACGAACAACATTTAATAACTGGATGCAAGCTATTTTATCATCAGTATTTACGGTCATGTTCGCATCATTAGCTTTATCCTCGGGCATAACGTTCCTAGATAAGGTCTTGAGTAGGATTGCTGTAGAAGCCACTGATAAAAATTTAGTGACGATGGGTGCTATGGCCGGACTGACCGGGGCGGTATGTGGCGTGGTTATTTATCTTTCCTCAAAAATCGCACATCAATTAGCCGGTGTTGGCGTACAAGGCGCACTGGAAGGGGCTGCCACTGCTGCGGGTGCCATCGGGTTATTTGGTGCTGCTAAAGGCATCAGAGGGCTGATTGGTGGCAGTAAAGCGGCTGGTAAGGAAGGCTGGCATCAGGGCAAGGGATTTGTTGAAGGCGTTAAAGGCGTAGACAAAAGCCAGCGGGAGGGCGGTCGAATCGGTCATCTTGCCGGGCGAGGAACACAATACGGCATCAGCAAGGCAAAAACGACATTGCAAAAGGTTCGCGCTGAGGGCTGGGCAATGGCAAGTGGCAGCGAAATGCCTAAACCTAAAGATATTACGCCAGAGCGTCCTAAGGCGACACATGGTGTTCAATGGTCACAAGCGCCTACGGTTAAAACCAATCCAAAACTGAAAGATTAATCCCCCGCGTTATCTGCCGACAATGGCATAGTCAATCCCTCATCTTATTTATCAAGGAATAATGCGCATGAAAATAACAGGCGTAGTGCTTTTGCTGTGCATGTTGTCCGGCTGCGCGGGGCAACATAATGCATTGTCCCCCATTTCCGGCCAGCTTGAGCCGGTCAATAACGGATTGGGAGTCAATAATGTTCACTAAAAAAGCAGCGTATTTAAAAACCGCGCAAGGATTTGAATTAAAATGGCGGCAACGTGATAAACGCGATAAAACCATCGCCTTTATTATCGCCGGTGTTGGCACCGCCTTTGGGCTGCTTTCTCTTATTGCCATTATTATTCTGTTGCCGTTAAAGCAGACCAATACCGAGCTTTATGTCGCGGACAAGCTGGCGGGAACGGTAGAGAAAGTCACCACCGTAGAAAAAGGTGAACTGTCTGAAAATAGCGCACTGGCACGGTATTTTACCCAGCAATATGTACGTTTGCGGGAAGGCTATGATTATTTTCGTCTGCAACATGATTACGACACGGTACAGCGCTACGGTAATGAGGGGGTCAACAAAGCCTACCTTGACTGGTGGAATAGCTCGTCTGCACCCGACAAGGTGTTTAAGGACGCAGAATATACCGCCGAAATCATCTTTATTACTAATTTCATTTCTGCTTCCAGCAATCCTGATAATCCCGATTTACTCTCCACCTTTCGCTTTCGCAAGGATATCCGCGATGTCCGTAGCGGTAATGTGCAACCGGAATACTGGACGGTACGCATGACGTGGCGATTCGAGCCACAGCAGACCATGACTGATGCGCAACGCGCCAATAATCCGCTGGGATTTGTCGTCACCAGTTATCAGCGTGAAAAAGAGCAAGGGGAATAGCCATGAAAACAGGGGCATTGCTTTTCCTTGCCGGACTGTGGCTGGTTTCTGGCGGTGTGCAGGCTGCCGCCACTCCGCAGGGGAGCCGCTTTGATAGCCGGATGCAACAGGTGGCTTACCATCCACGGGATACCACGGTTGTTCATGCTGCCGAAGGTTACGTTTCCACACTGGTTTTCTCCGAAGAGGAAGACGTGATCAGCACACAAACCGGCTTTACCAAAGGCTGGAATGTGACAAAGGAAGGTAATCGCGTCTATATCCGCGTAGCACCCGTCAAGCAGCCCATCAGGACGATTAAATCCGGTGAGGATGGCGATGAAGAGGTGGAAAGCGAACGGGTTTTTGAGCCGCAGGATAAAGACTGGCGTACCAATCTTTTTGTCACCACCACCAAACATTTCTACAGTCTTGAGCTTCGCCTTATCGACAAGGGGCAACCGCTGTCGCAACTGGCTTACGTCATTGATTACCGCTATCCGCAGGAAGAGCAGGTGCAGACGCGGAAAACGCAGCAGGCGAGGCAACGTGAATGGGAAAAGGCGCAGATGAAGCAATCCATCGCGCAGGCATTTAATGCCGCCCAAGCGCCGCGTAATTGGGATTATTACATGCGGGTAGCAAAAGACAGTCGGGATATCGCCCCCGATTTTGCCTATGACGATGGACGCTTTACCTATCTCGGTTTTTCCCCCATCAAAACCTTTCCCGCCGCGTTTGTCGCCTATGGTGAGAAAGAGCATATCGTTAATGCCAGTGTGCAACAGAAGGGCAACTATAAAGTATTGGTTATTCATCAGATTAATCCGCGCTTTGTGCTACGGGCAGGGCATAAGGTCGTGGGGATTGAAAATCATGGCGTGGGTAAAGTCACTGTGCCCGATGGAAATACCATTTCCCCCACGTTCAGCGCGTGGAGACGGAACAATGAATCATGAAGAAAAAATGACGGACGACATCGAGCGGGAAGCGCGAAAGTACCTTGCCGGGGAAGCGGAAACGTCACCCGCAGAAACAGCCAACGATGCAGTAGACGCCAAACCAGAAGAGGACGGGACAGCACCCGAAAAGCCACAGGTTAAAACCGTAAGCGACATGGAAAAAGAGGTGAAAGCGCGGATCACCGCTGTTGCTAACGAGAAGGGACATTCTGCAAAGAAAAGTGGGGCATCAACGGCCGTCGAGGTGGCAAAAACACAAAAACGGCAAAAAAATAAACTGCTATTGGCGATTGGTGGGGCTGCCGTGGTTGTCGCGTTAATCGGGATGGTGGGATTTCATCTGTGGGAGACCACCCGAACAATCCATACCGAGCCGCCGCCCGTCAGTGCGGAGAAATCCGAAGGTGTCAGTAACCAGCGGCGGGATTTAGGGAAGAAGGTTGATCCGTTTCATAAGGAAAAGCAGACACAAGCGCAAACTCAGACAGAGAAGCCCGCAGACAGTGGCGGACAAAGCCGACAGGTCACGCCTGTAAACAGACTTAGCGCTGAGCCGTCCTTTTCTGAGCCGGTATTCAGACGCTATCTTGCGCTGGAAACCGCAGAGGAAGCCTTGTCCACGCAAAGTCATAGCCAAACGAGGGCGCAGGAAAAACAGGGTGATAAGACGCCCGCCAGTGTTGACGCCAAAGACGCGGCAAAGCCTGAAAATGCCAATGCATCAGAGGGGCTTAATCAGGTCACGCGCATTCCTTACGATCCGGATTTATACCTGCCGGAAAATATGCCGATCCCCTGTGCACTGGATTATCGCTTTGTTTCTGATTTGGCGGGAAAAATCCGCTGTACCATCACCCGAGATATCTACAGCGCCAGCGGCCATACCCGCCTGATAGACAAGGGCACCACCGCCTACGGAGTCTATAACGCGGGAACGCTCAGGCATGGGCAAGGGCGTGTTTTTATCCGTATTACCAAACTGCGCACCCGCCAGCCCCCTTATCTGGATATTCCCATGAGGGGTTCACAGGGCGCGGGAGAGCTGGGTGAATCCGGTTCAGATGGCTGGATTGATGAGCACTGGGTTGATCGCTTTGGTGGAGCGTTGATGCTGGGCATGATCCCCGACATTACCGCTGCGGCGGCGGATCAGGCCGGGAAGAAAGATCGCAATACGGATTACACCGAAAACAGCCGTCAATCGCTGGCTGAAATCGCCAGAACCGCGTTTGAAAACAGTGTGAATATTCCGCCTACCCTGTACAAGAATCAGGGCGACATTATCACGCTTATCACCGGTCAGGATATTGATTTCTCGGCTATCTATCAGCTTGAACTCAAGAGGAGAAAAAACGGATGAATGACACTCAGAATCCGACGCTGATGTATTACCGCGACAGTCTCTTTGGCGCATTACTGGCAACAGAGGGGTTAACCGAACTGGCGGTCAACCGACCGAACCAGATTTTTACCAAGGTCAATGGGGAATGGCAGGAGCATGACGCGACGATCAGCTATGAGGAATGCATGACCTTCGCCGCGGTGCTGGCAAATCACAATGACGACCACATTGATGATCTGAAACCGATATTATCCGCCACGCTGGAAAGTGGCGAGCGGTGCCAGATTGTGATCCCCCCGGCCTGTGAGCGCGGCACCGTGTCGATCACCATCCGTAAACCGTCTTACCTGCAAATTCCTCACCAGTCCTGGATCGAGAGCGGTTTTTACGACCAACTGACCGGACAGGAAAAAACAGAGAGTCACGATGACGTTTTGATACGGCTGTTTAAGGACAGCGCCTTTCCCGAATTTATGGAAAGGGCGATGGAATACGGCAAAACAACCGTGTTTGGTGGCGGAACCGGATCAGGAAAAACCACCTATGAGAAAACGCTGCTCGATTATATCCCGTCGCATTTACGGCTTATCTCCATTGAAGATAACCCGGAGGTGAAATTCTATTCACATCGTAACCATGTTCACCTGTTTTATAACGCCGAAGCCCAAGAAGGGGCCATTGTCACCCCTGCCAGCCTGCTACGCGCCAATTTTCGCATGAATCCTGATCGCATCCTGCTTACAGAGGTACGCGGCCCGGAAACATGGGATTTTATGAAAGCGCAAAGTTCCGGGCATGAAGGCGGTGTCACCAGCCTCCATGCGCCAACGCCGGAAGCGGTGATCGATGGCATTATCGAACGCTGTTACCAGAACCCGGAGTGCCGCAACCTGCCTTATAACGTGATGCTGCGCAAGGTGCTTAACAACATCGATGTGATCGCCTGCATGACGGCGCGGGGTAACTGGCGGCGGCTGACGCACCTCTATTTCAAGCCGCTGCATCGTGATAGCTATTTTAAGGAATTAAGCCGTGGAGAAATGTAAACTCACGCCCGGGCAATGCGGTTTTATTGGTCTGCTGGTCTGCCTGCTGACGGTTGGGATAGCGAGTGTGCTAGTTTATCCCATGAACGGCGTGGGACTGCGCCGCTTTTTGCATACTTACCAGTTTTCGATGCTGGGGCGCATCCTGTTTGATAGCAATATCCGTGATGATATTCGCTGGAATGCTGTGCTGTCGCTGCTGTATGGTTTTCTCGCCTCCGTGGTGATAGCGGGCGCGCTGATTATCAAAACGGCGATGCAAAAGCCCTCGCTTTACGGTGACGCAAAATTTGCCAGCGATGCCGATATTCGCCGCTCCAAAGCGGTGACATGGGGCGATGAAAGCAAAGGCGGCGTCATTATCGGACGTTACAAGGGTAAGCTCCTTCGCTATATCGCGCCTGATTTTATCTCAATGGGGGCAGGGACTCGCGCCGGGAAAGGGGCGGCCATGGTTATCCCTAATCTGCTGGCGTGGCTGTTTTCGGTAATTGTGCTCGACCCCAAGCAGGAATGTTACAAAATCACCAGTAAATTCCGGCAGCTTATCATGGGGCAAAAGGTCTATTTGCTTGACCCGTTTTCCAGAAAAACACACGGCTTTAACCCGCTTTTTTATATTGACTTATCCCATGAAAAAGGCTCTGGCTATCTGCTTAATCTGGCGGAAACCCTGTGGAATGCATCAGGGTTAACCGGGACGGAAGCGCACTTTAACAGCGCCGCCGGGCGCGTCTTTATCGGCTATACGCAGTTGTTGTATACGTTAATCAATCACGGTCAGGAATATTTAGAGGAATATGATGTTAAACCGTTTTTTTCAATAGGCACGGTGCTTGACCTGTACTATGCCGTGAACCGTGAAGCATTGTTGGCAAACGGCGACGAAAGCGAGTGTCCCAGTATCCGCGAAAAGGTAGCCAATAACGGAACTGAACGTGAGCAATACCTACTGAGGGATGCGCTTAATAAAATAAAGGAATATAACGATTTGGGCGACGAACCACGCTCCAGCACCGAAGGCACTTTTCTTAAAAAATTAAACCTGTTCACCTTACCGCTCTTTCGCAAAGCCACTGACCACAACGATTTTGATTTACGGTTATTGCGCAAGGAGCGCATGACCATTTACTTAGGGATTAATGCCGACGATTTAAAGATTGCTGATGATTTTTTAAATCTGTTTTTCAACTTTGCGATTGACGTCAGTATGCGTGAAAACCCCGATTTTGAAACAGACAATAAATATGACGTACTTTTTCTGCTCGACGAGTTCCCGGCAGTGGGTGCCATGCACTATATCAAGAAAGCCTCCGGGTTTATTGCCGGATTTAAACTCAAATTACTGACTATCTACCAGAATATTTCTCAATTGATTGAGATTTACAGTGATATGGGGGCAAAAACATTGCTGTCCGGTCATCCTTGCCGTGTGATTTATGCGGTCAGTGAAAAAGAAGATGCTGACAAATTTTCCGCGCAATTAGGTTACACCACCACGAAATCAACCGGAAAGAGCCGGAACCGTAACAAAGGCAGCGTATCACAAGGCGAATCCGAGAGCGAAGCACAACGCGCGCTGGTGTTACCACAAGAATTGGGGACGCTGGAATTTCACGAAGAGTTTATTCTGCTAAAAGGCGAGAACCCCATTAAATGCGAAAAGGCACTGTATTTTAATGACCCCTACTTTATGGACAGACTGTGCGCCGTGTCACCGAAGCTGAGAGAGCGTGTTGCCAGCCTGAACAAGGGGTCATCAATGGTTAAAAAAGGGCTTAAATATCCCCCCAAAGAAGAGATGCTGTCATTGGGGGAGCTTGAAGCAGAGCTTTTTTAATTACCTCATCCGAAATATTATCAATGTATCTGGAAATACCCCATGAAAACAAAACTGATAACCGTGGCTGGTTTTTTTCTGGCCGGTTGTTCTTCACCGCCACCCCCTCCGCCGGTAAACTGGTCAGACTCTGCGGTTGAAATCAATAGTGGAATGCCGGACTGGAAAGAAAATAATGTGGTCATACCCTCACCCGTCATCATGGGTCACTGGGCAAAAGCGATTTATGATTTTTATGGAGAAAAAGGACACTATCTTCCCGATGATTACTTTGCTGTCACTCATGCCAATCAGATTGTGGTATTAAGTAAAACATCAGAAGGGTATTTTAACGCCAAACGCTGGCTAAGAACGCATGGCGCAACTGGGGTCATTGACTATCAGGTCAAGCAGGGATGTATCGGATGCAGTGAAACCGATATTTATTTCTATCGCATGGATAAAACGGTTGATATTCATCCTCTTCCGGCAAAGAAACAGCCTGAAATAATGTTACCCGCTAATAAGCCCGTAAAAGATCATCAACCTGTGATAAGTAAACCATTGGTGGTGACTCAACCACCGCAGATTATCAGTGTTAAAAATAACGTGTCTACTGCTCAGGAAAATAAACCACTCGTTCACTCTCAACCCATGATTGCACCACCAAAGACAACGACGTTTCTTACAGATAAACCGCTTACGGCGATGAAAGTAACGCCGAAACCAAAACCCGTGCAAACGTGGCAGATAGAAAAAGGGGTAACGTTAAAGGATGGGGTGATGGCATGGGCAATAAAGGCGTCTTGTGTCGCTCCGGGAGTAAAAAACTGGACGGTATACTGGCAAACACCAGTCAATTATCAGATTGACGCACCGTTAAAATTTAGTGGTGATTTTAAGTCCGCATTGCGAAGTGTTTTGGAGTTATACCAATCTGCCAAAAAGCCGCTTTATGCTGAAACCAATAGTGCGCAATGCCTGATTAGCATCACCGATAAACCACCGGGGGGATAATGGGCTATTTAATACTTTCTTTTCTACTGGTGTCGTTATCGCTGGCTGGATTTTATCAGCATCAACATGCGGACAATCTCAATAGCACCGAAATGACAACCACCACGACACAACAGGCGATAGAGACGGTTCACTATATCAACGCGATTAATGATTATCTCTATCTCCACCCTGATGTAACTAAGAATCCCAATGAGATTGTGCTAACAGCGGCGCAAATCGGTATCACGCCGCATTCACCCATCCAGCATGTGATTGCCAGCCAGAGTGTTTTTGTCTGGCAGCCATTTTCACCGGGATTAATGGCGGCGCTCAAAACCCAAACCCGCGATTCTGCGCTATTGGGTAGCGTCAAAAATCACCGCCTTTTTGATAATAGTGGGCGTGATATGCAGGTTGTCTTACCGGAACGTATCCCAGATGGAGCGATTGTTTATCTTAACTAAATAGCTGCGCTTAATACCGCTACACCTACCGTTTACTGATGGGTGGCATGTTGCGTATGGGCAACACTTCTCAAGCCCGATGTAGCACGGTCAGGCAAAGGAAACAGCCCTGTGCCTTGCACTGCATGGGCTGACCAAAAGTGGAGCACTATTCCGCGCAGCTATTTAGGGGGAACAATGAGCGGTTTAATATTTCATTTCTTTTTTATTGGTCTCAACACTGTTTTCTCATACATATTGACGGATTCACTTTGGTTGAGTGCACTCATTTTCGTGATTGTTGGTGTCATTCTCATCCCACTGATGTTGTGTGATGGGTATTTTTATTCTGAGGAAATCTGTTTTTTCTTTTCAATAATCGGGTTTGGGGGTTCCTGTATTGTTGTTTTTATAAAACACTACATCCAACAACAAACACTATAAATATAAAAAATAGATAAAGCGCTATAAATCTCCTCCATTATTTTTCTTCTCGTAAGTAACGCATTCCACTTATCAAAGGATATCTCATGCGAGCGATTTTTTCTGCTGCGCCTTTACTGGTGGTGCTGGCATTGTCTGGCTGTACCAGTATTGAGCGCATTAATCAAAACATGAAAAGCAATGAGGCGACAGACGCAAAGGCAAGGCAGCAGATGCAAAAATTGACCTCGCCATCGCCAGTATTACGCGAAGCCTCCCGGCAGTGGGTGAATCCCACGCCGATAATTGACCGGGCAGCGATAAAAAAAGCTACACCCCCTTGTACCATTACGATTAACCGGCAAGGCTCACTCAGCCTGCATGACGTCTCTGAGCGTATTACCCGCGTGTGCCGCATTCCCGTTTCCGTCACGCCGGACGCATTAACGCTATTGGGCGGCGTCTCTGGCGGCCAGACCCAGCAGATAAAAGGCGATATCCCGCCGCCGGATGTCAATGGCATGGTGCCGCTGGCCTCTATCGGGATGGCCTCATCCTCTGCACCTGCGGCGGTTAACACCGGCGCGAATCTGAACGGGCTTTACTGGAACGGCCCGCTGGCCGGGCTGCTCGACACCATTGCCAGTCGCCTTGGCGTGTCGTGGCGCTATGGATCCGGACAGATAGTTATCTACGCGCTGGAAACCCGGTCATTTACGCTGAATTTTATGGATTCACAGACCGATTACCAATCCAGAGTGGTGAGCGGCACCACCTCCAAAGCCGGTAACAGTGGCGGGCAGAGCGGCAATGCGCTCAGTGGTGATGCCACCACGTCACAATCCACCTCAACCACCATAAAATCATCCCTGTATGCTGATTTACAGGGGGCGGTGAAATCGATGCTGACGCCGGGGCTGGGGCGTATGTTCCTGTCTGCCGGTAATCTGACCGTCACCGATGTGCCACGGGTGCTGGATACGGTTGAGCGCTTTGTTGACGAGCGCAACCAGACATTAGATCGGCAGGTGGTACTCAATATTGAAGTGTTGAGCGTCGAAAAACGGCAAAAAGACCAGTTAGGACTCGACTGGAACGCCGTTTTTAACAATGGTCGTTTAGGTTTGTCGCTCAGTCAAGCCTTTGGCGGCGCGGCGGGCAATATCATGAATGGCGGCTTCTCGGTGGTAGACGGGCGTCTGGCGGGGTCAAAAGTCTTTCTGAAAGCCCTTGCCGAGCAAGCTAAAGTGAGTGTCGTTACCCAGCAATCGAATACCACCACCAATCTTTCGCCGGTCGCCATGCAGGTAGCCGAACAGGAAGATTATGTCGCACAGGTAACAACACAATCCACCGCGAATGTCGGCACGGCAACCTCGATTCAGCCCGCCACCATTACCACCGGGTTTTATATCAATCTGCTGCCGAATATCATGCCGGACGGTCAACACCTGTTACTGCAATTCGCCATCAATCTCTCTGAACCGCCTACCCGCCGTACCTTTACTTCCGGAGAAAGCTCGGTCGAATTGCTCA
Organism: Type-A symbiont of Plautia stali; assembly: GCF_059731155.1. Taxonomy (NCBI): domain Bacteria; species Type-A symbiont of Plautia stali. The sequence goes on from NZ_AP035892.1 coordinate 42,959, forward strand.
ATACGCAACTGAAAACCTTCACCCAGCGCGTGAAAATGAAAACCGGCCAGACACTGGTGTTATCCGGCTTTCAGCAGGCCAGCCGTAAAGGAAGCAAGCAGGGCGTCGGTCAACCGTGGTTCTTTGGCTTAGGCGGCGGTCAGCAGGCAGAAGACGGTGATCGGATGCTGGTTGTGCTCATTACCCCGGTTCTGTCGCAGGAGGGATAATGATGACGACAACACCGCTGTTTACCGCGACGCCGATAGTGCGAGGTCGCCGCGTTTTTCTGGCCGGAATAGACTGGCTCCCCGTGACGTTGCGGGCAGGTAAAAACGTCAAAAGCGAAGCGCGACGGCGAGGGGCAGATCGCGTGGTCAGCTATCGCTATCGGGACAGCCAGAAAAATCCGCAGTGGGTGATGGGGCTGGTCAATTGGGCAAAGCTGGCATTGCCCAAAGGCTGCAAGGATGGTTACGCGCTGGCACTGCTCATCGCCCGACAACTTAAAGGCAGCGGCTACGCCATTATCGCGATAGACAAGGCGCATTACGGCTTTGTCAGCACCATTGACGGCGTACTGATTAACGATGTGGTCGGCGACAAGGTCGCCATCGCGCAGGCGCAAAAAAACTTTCTTCAGTTTAACCGTGAGCCGGAAGGCGGCTGGCAGATTTTCGCCCCGGCAGACTGGAACATCGCCGATAGCCAGCCTTTTGATTTAGACGGTTTGCTGGCAGGGTCTGGCTTTCCGGCCAGCACCCGCTTTCAGGCAACATCACGCAAGCGGCGATTTTTAGGCCTGTTCACCCTGTGCGGCCTGATGCTGGCCGGTTACTTTGGCTGGCAGGGATATCAAACCCAACAGGAAACGTTACGTCAGGCCGCGATACGGGCGGCATGGCTGGCACAGCAACAGGTGCAAACCTCCCCGGCGCTGCGCCCGCCGTGGCATGACACCCCGCGATTGATGCCGTTTATTAACGCCTGTACCGAACGCTGGCAAACCATCCCGCTGTCGCTGGCAGGCTGGCGCTTTAAAGAAGCGCAGTGCGCACAGGAAGGCACACTACGACTGGCGTACAGCAAACCCGCCGGGGCCACCGTGGGCGATTTTGCTTACCGGGTGAAGCAGGTTTACGCCGGGCAAACGCCGCCGTATTTCAATTTACCCGGTCAGGGCGATACCGGCGGCTTTAGCCAGCCCGTGACCTTCACCGCGTCGCCGGATCCCCGCGCCCTGCCCTATGCCGATAGCCAGATACAGCGGTTAACCACCTTTGCGCAACGGATGCGCCTGCCGATGAACCTGCAGGAAGAGGATAACCGTCAGGTCAGCGCTAACGGCGAAGAGCTTATTTTGCCGTGGCGCAGTTTTAGTTTTTCACTGGAAACCGCCATCCCGCCGACCCTGCTGTTTGATGAACTGGACGATCTGGGTTTACGCCTGCACGTCATCACGATCACGCTCAATCAGGGGCGCTTAAGTTACCGGATGGAAGGAAAATTATATGCAAAATCATAAATGTGCCCTGTTTATCGCGGCAGGATTAAGCGCGGCAGCCTATGCCGAAACACCGCCGCCTCAACTGCCCGTGATGGAAGAGTACACCCTGCAACGCCTGGAGCAGATACAGGCCGAAACCGTCATGCTGGAAGCCAAAGCTGCCCGCGCCCGCATTCAACGCGAACTGGAAGACAGTGGTATTGATGCCCGAACAGCCAATTTACCGCTCAATGGCCGGGAGCTGGCGATGTTACCTCGCGCCGGGGGCTTACCGTCAGTAGAAGAAATTTACGGCAGTGGCAAGCAGCTTATGGCGCGTCTGGTGCTTTCCGATGGCAAGCGGGCAGAACTGCGGCAGGGCGAGCAGATCCCCGGCACCCGTTTTTGGGTTGAGGCGATTAGCGCCCGCGAAGTCCGCGTGGCTGACGGCAACGATAAACGCACACTGGCCTTTTATTAAAAACGGAGCAAAACGTTATGGTAAATATCCTTCCGCAGCCCGATGCCGATATCGCCCGCTTTGTGCGGGTGACGCAGGCCGAGGACGGCATGATTGATATTTTTATCGCGGACAATTACCGCGAAGATTTCAAGGTTCAGCATTTTGTCAGCCGGGTACAGAAAGCCTTTCCGGGGCGTACCCGCTGGGCCAGCCTGTCGCTGGATGAAATCGCCAATGTCGCCCTCCCCCAATCAGGTGATGCGCCGGCACACAGCGTCAACCAGCAACGGGTATTAAGCTACTTCCGCAAGGCCATTGCACTATCAGCGTCTGACGTGCATTTTACCGTTGGGCGTGATGGCGGGGATTTTTGCTATGTTGAGGCGCGGGTTCACGGTGAACTGCAATGTCTGGACTGCATCGACAAGGGCGAAGGGATGGCGCTGGCGTCCACCATTATTCTGTCGATGTGTGACGTCACAGAGAAACAGTTTTACCCTAATCTTCATCAGGATGGCCGCATTGCTGAACGATTTTTAAAACCGCTGGGAATATTTGGTGCCCGCTATGCGCATATGCCTGCTGTCGGTGGGCTGTATGTGGTGATGCGTCTGATTAAGGATGATGGCGATGCCGTACCGGATTTTGAATCCTTGGGCTTTCTGCCCGATCAAGTCCGGGTACTGAAACGCCTGTTGCGCCGTCCCGAAGGGATGATGATTTTCTCCGGGCCAACCGGATCCGGGAAATCCACCACGCTACGCACCGCCTCCGCCGCCTATCTTGCGCTATGGGGCTATATCAACAAATTACCGATACGGCGACTGTTAACCATTGAAGACCCGCCAGAAGGTCGTATTTACGGTGCAATCCAGACGCCGATCATCGCTGATAAGAAAAACACCGAAGAAATCAAACGCGCATGGCTGCTATCGATGGCCTATGCCTTGCGATGCGATCCGGATGCGATTTTAAACGGCGAAATCCGCGATGGAGAATCTGCATTGACCGCGATTGAAGCCGCGATGACCGGGCATCTGCTGATGACGACACTGCACGCCAATGATGGACTTAATATCATTGATAGGCTGGAAATAAAAGGGATACCGGGGAAACTGCTGGCCGATCCGCAGTTACTGATTGGACTGATAAGCCAACGCCTGGTACAGCGCTTATGTTCGCACTGCAAAGTGCCTTATCAGCGGGTAGCCGGGCAGCTTGAGGCGGATGATCGCGATCTAATTGAACAGTACTGCCAGACTGAAAAGGTGTTTATGCGCCATTTTGAAGGCTGCGAACACTGTTATCACGGGATTGTCGGGCGCATTGTGGTGGCGGAAGTGATCGCCCCGGATGCGCAATTTTTTGAACTGTACCGGACAAAAAGTAAAGCGGCAGCGAAAACCTACTGGCATCGAAAACTAGGTGGCATTACCCGTAATCAGCACGTTCTGCACTACATCCATGCGGGAGACGTTGACCCACTGGCCGCGCATTTTATTTGCCCGATTGATGAGGACAGTTATACGTTGTTGCCTGAGTGAGATGGAGAATGAGGTAAGCGCCCCATGTAGGACGTCTTGAATAGTTGATTAATATATTGTATGGGTGCCAGCATATCTATAACTTCGATACTTTCTAACCCATCAATTTATAAGGGATTTCAGTTAGATCACCGACAATACTGCGATGATAGTGTCCACTTAAATTTAAGTGGACACTATCACAGGTGTCAGACTCACTAACTTCATCTCGATCAAATCCAGTGAATTAATAAAATAAATAAAATCAATGTATTAACATGTTTCGCGTGTGATGTCGGTTTACTCACTACAACAAAACAGGCAATAACGCAAGACGTCCTACACGGGGCGCTTACAGAATGAGTGCATAACGAGATGATATCAACGACTGTTATTTAAGCAACCAATAACAAGATTTGTCTTTTGTATAGATTATGTGAGTAATTACTCTAAACAAATAAGTAATGCATTGTTATTATCCAGCCCCCGTTTTTTTGAGACCGGTTGATTTTTTATTTATTATGGATTAAACAATGACCCTATATCACATGATTAACGAACCTATCTATGCAAATTTCCCTTTCAATTTTAATAAAGACCCTAATGAGGTTCCTCGGCCCATAGCTGAACGTCATGACTTGCGCCATGTTTCTGACCAACTTTCTTCAGCATCTAACATAAGTTTTACAAGTCGTACATCAGCTGTGTCATCTGGTTTTCCTGCGCCACCTACCGATATGGAATTGCAGGAAATCCTGAATAATGAAGAAAACGGGCTGATGCATGCAAACAACTCGGTAAATGAATCATCAGGAGCGAGAGATACATCTACTGTTGCAAAAATGTCAGCATATAAAAAAATAGGGTATTGCTTATTGGGTGTCTCTGCGGTTGGTGCTCTATGTGGAATAAGTGGAATGCTTGGCTATCATTTCAGAAGATGTGATAACGATATTCAGGGTTTAGGGAATAATTCGATATCTCCTTCTTTACGAACTTGGGTGCGCCCCTCAACCGGAATGCCTGTGCTGTCTTCAACAACTTTGCTTGATTATAGCAACAGTAGTGCTTTTAGAGAAACTTACGGCATTAATAAACATAGCACTACTGACATTTATCATAAGACAGTGACTATTAAGAAAATGCCTGAGATTGTTACTCCATCTGCATCAGCCGTTAATAATGACATTGATGTTGATTTAGATAAACCAATACTGAAAAATAGAATAGAGGCAGGCGTTCCAAATCAATATATTATAGTGGCAACCCAGAACCCTGTTGACAATGCTATTGTTGATCAAATAAGGCTAACAATAATTGATGTTAATAAAAAATTTATGAATTATTTCAATATGGATAATTTGGACATTAGCGATACTTTTTTGATAAGCTTATATCCCTCAGGAGACGAATTTCCTTACAAAGGGAAAATACAAAAAAAAGAATTAAAAACATGTGAATTTAGCAAGGGGGTCTTCTTTGAAAAAAGATTGGAAATGGCGACTTATATTGAGAATGAGTATCTTTATGACACTATAAAATACGAGTATTGTCGATTTTTGGATTTTATAATTAACAGAGTTAATATCAAACAAGACAGTAACACTCCCTCATGGCCTGGTGAGTGGTGGGAAAATGGAATACCTGAATATGTCCCTGGCGGGCGTATAATGAATGGTGGACGCAAGGTAGGTAAAGAACAATTAGCGCATGACATTAGAAATCCTGATTCGTGCAGGGATGCCGCAAGAGTGCATGCTTTTATTAATTCAAATGAGTTTTTAAAAGAAAATATCTTTAAGCGCATGATAGATGATTTAAGAAAAAATGATGCTTATGATTATAAACTTATCGAGGACTATTTTATTAAAACTTTTAGCAACGATTATCAGCTGTGGATTCAAAACAACACTATTGATGATTATTTGATTATAAAAAATAATCGCCGTAATTAATCAAATAAAAAAAGACCTCTTTTGTAAGAAGAGGTCTTTATCTGCTGCTTTAGGTGACTAATGCCACTCAAGCCACATGTTCAAGCACACGGCCTGATTCATTTTGAACGCCAATGGCAATCTGCTGTGGTTTTTCCTGTTCTGGAATATCGTAGGTAAAGTGCAACGTCAAAAGTCCATTAGCCAGATTCGCCTGCTGGATAACGATGCGATGCTCAAGCGTAAAGCTTAAGGCAAACTCATTTTTCCTGATGCCCTGATGTAACCATTTTATCCCTTCTTTTTCCTCTGCCTCATCGGTTTGCTCAACGTTCGGCTTGCCACGCACCGTAAGCTGATTATTGAGCACCGAAATATCGAGTTCATCCTGCGCATAGCCCGGCACGCTTACCGTCAATTCATGCTGCTCGCCTTTTTGCAGCAGGTTATAGGACGGGGTGTCGGACAACGGCTTTTCGCCGGTCAGACGGCTAAATAGGTTGTCCATCTGGGTAAAACGGTCGGTAAGCAGACTGTTGCTCAATGTCGGCATCAGAGAGAAAGAACGATAGGCCACAGCATCCTCCTTTAATTCACCTTAAAAAGACGTTTACATTATTCATATAGGGATGCTCGATGAGTTTTCAAGCCCCCTTCAACATAAGAGAAAAATAATGTCTCCCTCATTAACGTCAGCCATTATTGCCGTCAAACCCCGTATTGACGCTACGGCACACTGTATTTACCAAAAAACCTTTTCTGCTAAAGACCGCATCGCCTTCTACGACATGCTGGCCTTTTTGCTGGATAACAACAAATCGTTGCAACAAGCCTTTATCGATATGCGCAACGTTGTCACCGATTTTGGCCGCAAACATCATCCCTATGCGGTGTTGCTAACCGACTGTCTGTCGGCGCTGGATGAGGGGCAAGGGGCTTTTGAAAAGGTATTGCTCGAATGGGTGCCGGTTCAGGAAGCCACCTTGATTGGCTCCGGCATCCTTTCGGGCAAGCTCTCCGATGCCTTGCGTCGTGCCAGCCAAATTGTCGAGGGCAAAAAAACGATGGTCTCCGCCCTGTTCGGCGCATTGGGCTACCCCTGTTTTCTACTAGGGATTGTAGTGCTGATGATGCATATGGTGTGTGAGAAGTTTATCCCCAAGCTGGCAAGACTGGTGCCGCGTGAGAAATGGGAGGGGCCACTCAGCCTGTTAACCGGTCTTTCTGAATTTATTGTTAACTTTGAGTGGTTACTGCTGTTTGGCCTGCTGGCCCTGCTCGGATTGATGGCATGGTCTATGGGTCATTGGGTCAATCGAAAAATCGCCGACAGTCTACCACCGTGGTCAGTCTATCGCGCTGTGCAGGGCGTTTACTTTTTGCTGAATATCGCCGCCTTACTTCGCGTCAATATCCCGGTCATGCAGGCGGTCAATATGCTTGGCGAAACCGCCAGTCCGTGGCTGGAAAGCCGTATTAATGAAACGCTCCATTATATGCGGCAAGGCGAACATCTGGGACTGGCCTTAAAAAGTACCGGCTACCACTTTCCCTCACGGGATTGTGTCAATCAAATGATGCTGTTAACCGAAGGTGCGGGGGCAGAACACAGCCTTGAGCGTTATGCTGACCGTTGGTTGGCTATCACCATTAAACAGGTCAAGAAAAAAACGCTTTATTTAACCGCACTCTGCTTCTTATTGGTATTCGGTTATATGTTGCTGCTGTTATTAGCCAGCCGCGATTTAAATACCATGGTCAATCAAATGGGGTAAGCAATGAAAAACAATTCAATGGCATTTAATCAACACACCAAAGAGGAAAGTATGAAAAAAAAGTCAACGCTTCACCGTGGTTTTTTAAGTCTAGAAATGATGGGGGTACTGGCCATTATTGCCGTCGCTATTGTACTTGCGGTTGGCGCAGTGTCCGGCATGTTTAACAAAAGCACCATCAACGACGAAATTGCTAACGTACAGGCATTAGTGACGCAATCACGCGGCATGCTAAAAACACAGGGCGAATATCCCTTTACCAATGGCGCAAAAATGACGGGTACATTGGTGCAGTTTGGCGGTGTCCCCGGTAATATGACCATCAACGGTGACAAGGCGACGGGCGCGGCCAGGATTGCCAACGGCTGGGGCGGTGAAGTCATTATTGCCCCGGAGAAGGTACAAGGCTCAGCCAATAACAAGGGATTTTCTGTTACCTACAAAAACGTCCCGCAAGAAGCCTGTAGCGTGATGGCGACGAAACTCAGTGGTAGCGCGATGATACATGAGGTCTCGATTTCCGGTACCAACAATATTGGGGCCATTACCGCGGAAAAAGCCGGTGCACAATGTAAAGCGGATAACGGCTCGGTCGGCGTGAATACCCTCATATTCAAATCTAACAATTAATTCCTCCCTTCTTTTTTAATTTTTAAAGCCTTTTGATGCAGGAAAGGCGGGTGTTGCCTTTTCTGCATTTAAGGAGCGCTAACATGAAAATTATCCCCTTTTGGCTTGCCATGAGCATGACCACGGCGGCAAAGGCGTTTTGTTTTAATGAGGCGGGCGCAATATACCAGATTGACCCCAAACTGCTTAAAGCCATCGCCCAGCAGGAAAGCAGCCTCTCTGCGAGAGAGGTCAATATTAATCGGGATAAACAGGGTCGGGTGTTGAGCACCGATTATGGCCTGATGCAGATCAATTCCACGCATATTCCCAAACTCCAGAAGATGGGGGTCATTCGCAACCCTAAGGATTTACTCAATCAGCCCTGCCTTAACGTTAAGATCGGCGCGTGGATACTGGCGCAGCATCTGCGCGAATGTGGCGTCAACTGGACTTGTCTGGGGTCGTATAACGCGGGATTTCATCCCCGCAATGAAAAGAAACGCCTGCGCTATGCCCAACAGATTTATGCGCACTACTGGCCGGTTGTCAGCGGCGACAGGAGGAAACCGTGAGTACGGTCAGTCTCGTGTTGATGGGACTCTGCGCCGTCATCGTGCAAAGCTGCGTGGTCATTGTCACAAGGCGATTTCTGGATTTTCATCAGGAGCGCCCGCTGTCAGCCATAGGTAGGATGGTTACGGTAACTTATGTGATTTTTACCGGATTAACCTTTTTATCGACCATGCTAGCGCCCTCGCCGCTACAGGGATTGTTTTCTTTGGTTTTCCTCGCGTTTTTAGCCTTATTTATCTATCTGGATGCCGCCAGTCGCTGCTTACCGCGCTGTTTTACGCTGGCGTTTGGGTTGACGGGCGCTGTCTTTCGTCTTCTGCTGTCCCCGGAGAGCGTATTGACCGCCCTACTCGCCGCGTTAATTATCTTTGGTGTGCTTTTGGGACTGCGAACCCTTGCTTATCGGCGCGACGGCTACGCACAGTGTGGTTTGGGCGATGTGTACCTGATGGCGGGATTGGGCATGTGGTTTTCCTCCCCGGCGGTACTTTGGATCATCAGTGGTGCCGCCGTTTCAGGAGGTCTTTTTTTGCTGGCAAGAAGATTACGGCATCCGATCCAGTGGCAGGAAAACGTCAATTATCGCTCGGTACCGTTTGCGCCGTTTCTGTGTGGTGTGGCGGCGATTGCCTACGTTGGGGAGATGGGAAGTTATCTTTGGGAGGTCACATCTTGAAAAAAACAATCGAGAAAAAAAAGCCAGAAATCCATCGTGGGTTTGTCTCGCTGGAAATCATGGGTGCATTGGTGATTGTGGCAATGGCGGCATTGTTTGGTGCAGAGAAATACAGCGACTATCTGGATGAACAGGAGTGGGTCGTCGCGGCGCGTCATGCCAGCCAGTTTAATGAAGCATCAAAGCAGTATGTTGCTGACCATACCGATGAATTACTCAATAACCCCCTGCCCTATCGTATTACCCCATCGTTACTGATTAAAAACGGTTATCTGCAACAGGGCTTCGCCGAGAAAAACGGCTTGGGTCAGCAGTACGTAACCGGCGTCGTCAAAAATAGTCTGAAAAACCCTGTACGCTACAGGCGCTCACCTGTAGCGTACAGGGTGATACCTTGTCCGAGAAAGGCATGCGCCGAATTGCCGCCCAGATCACCGGCATGGGTGGGTATCTGGATGAGAAGAATATCGCCAACGGCGCTTATGGCGGATGGACAAGCCAGCCGCGTGATTTTGGCCTCGATTGTCGCCACGGGCATATTGCCATTGCATTATCGTCGGAAATCCTCGGCAGTGTGTTGCAGGAAAGCGACAGGCTTTACCGATTTAAGGTAAAACATAAGCCAGAGTTAAATCGGATGCACACCGACATTGATATGGGAGGCAACAATCTCAATAACGCCAATACCGTTAATGCGAAAAATGGGCATTATTCGGAAGAAATTAACGCAGGCGGCAATATCAAAACCCAAGGCGGCTGGCTGATAACGCAGCACGGAAAAGGCTGGTTAAATGAAGCGCACGGCGGCGGCTTCTACATGGATGATAACGACTGGATACGCTCAGTCAACAACAAGGGCATTTATACCGGCGGTCAACTCAAAGGCGGCACGGTCAGAGCCGATAGCCGCCTGTCTACCGGCGAATTTTTACAACTGGATGGAACAGCACAACCCGGCTGGGGATGCAGCCCTAACGGATTGGTAGGCCGAACCCCCGAAGGGGCTTTATTGTCGTGCCAGAATGGGCTATGGACGTCCGGTGCATCGCTGCAACAACGCGAATGCAAACAGATGGGGAACTGGGGTGGACGTGACTTCAGAGAATATCGATGCCCCGTTGGTTGGTACGCTGCTGGCCTCAAATTTGTAGGTCATCAACACGAAGAGTCGGCGTACGTTATTACCTGCTGTCATTAATTAATTGATATAAACCCAAATTATTGTTATTCCTGCTTAACCCATATCAAATTATCTACTGGAAAATTTAGCGCTCTGGCGATTTTTAGCAAAGATGCTGTTTCCTTGTTCTCGAGCTTGGGCGTGCGTGAAAGCAGCCATAGATAATTTCGACTCGGCCCTGCCACCAGTGCATAACGATATTCTGGATCCAGCGCTATCACATGATAGCCACCATAAAACGGCCAAAAAAATGAAACTTTAAGCGCTGCTCGGTTAGGTGAATCAACAAATTTCGCTTTACCGATGCTTCTTCGCCATTGCTGTTGAGTGGGCGAAAACCCTTGATTAATCACTTTGACGCTACCATCGGGATTACGGACGTAAGTGGCGGTAATGTGTTCGAGTCCACGCTCAAAGCGATTATCCAGTCGGGCAATTTCGTACCAAGTCCCTAGATAGCGATCGAGGGAAAAGTTTTCTACTGCCTGTACCCCTTGTGGCGGAGATACGCTACAAGACAGAGAGAGCAGTGAAGATATCAATAAATAGATGTTTCTCCATAATTTCATGTCAATTCAACCTTGTGAACATTCTCAATAAATGAGCGTAATGAAAAACAATCCAACAGGAAAGCTATTATGAATAAAATAACCTTCACAGCAGTATGGCTATTGCTTGCTGCCAGTTTCCCTCTTCTTGCTGATGAAAAAGTGGACTCAGGAGACCCGTGTACCGTGGTGCTGTGCATGTACGGGGAATTGCAGGGCAATAATCAAAGCGAATGTAGCGGCGCAGTGAGCAAGTTCTTTTCATTAAGTAAATTTGGCCGACACGGTTTTGACCCGTGGAAAACGTTTGTTAAACGGCGTGATTTTCTGGGCGGTTGTCCCACGGCAGATCCGTCCGTTGTCAGCGACATCATGAAACAATTTGGAAAAATGCAAGGATGAAAAAATGAATTTGTATATCGCAGAAAAACCCTCCGTGGCGAAGGATATTGCCAAAGCGCTAGGGGGCAATTTCCAGAAAAAAGACGGCTATCTTGAGTCAACCGATAACGTCGTAACATGGTGCTACGGCCATCTCCTGAAATCGATTGAGCCGGAGGCGTACAATCCCGCTTATGCACAGTGGAAAGCCGAGGATTTGCCGTTGCAGCTTTACCCGCTGCGCTATGAGCCGATTACCGGAAAGGAAGCCCATACCCAAACGGTGATTAACCTCATTAAGCGCGCGGATGTGATTGTCCACGCTGGCGACCCGGACGACGAGGGGCAATTGCTGGTTGAGGAGTTGCTGGAATATACCGGCAACAACAAGCCGGTTAAGCGTTTGCTGATTAATGACAATACCGACGCCGCCGTTAAAAAAGCACTGTCCCAACTGAAAGATAATCACCAGTTCAAAGGCATTTACCGCAAAGCACTCGCACGAGCCGCTGGCGATTTGATTTACGGCATGAGCATGACCCGTGCTTATACCATTGAAGGACGCAAAAAGGGCTATCGGGGCGTCTTGTCCGTAGGAAGAGTACAAACGCCGATCCTCGGGCTGATAGTGCGCCGCTACCTCGCCAATCAGTCGCATACGTCAAGTTTTTACTATCAGCTTACTGGAGATTTTGCGGTGAGCGGCCAGATATTCGCCGCCCACTGGAAGGCCAACGAAAATGCGCCGCAGGACGACAAGAAGCGTCTTACCAGCAAAAGTTATGCTGATGCACTGGCGGCACGTTTACGCGGCAAGGACGCCGATATAAAGGCCGCTGGCGTGCAGGAGAAAGAAACCGCCCCGCCGCTTCCGTTCAATCTGGTGAGATTACAGCAGACGATGAACCGTCAGCACAAGATGACGGCGGCGCGAACGCTGGAAATCACCCAGCAGCTACGCGAAAAATACAAAGCCATCACCTATAACCGCTCCGATTGCTCTTATCTTTCTGATGAGCAGTTTAACGACGCGCCACAGGTGCTTGAGGCGCTGCAAGGCATTGGTGATTTTAACGGACTGGCGCTTGATCGGAGCCGTAAAAGCAAGGCGTTTGACAGTGGCAAGGTAACAGCACATACCGCGATTATCCCCACGGCCAAAGTACCGGAATTAAACGCCCTCAGTGAGCATGAAAGGCGGGTTTATCTGGCAATCGCACAACATTATCTCGTTCAGTTCATGCCCAACAAGCGTTATCTGGAAGCCTCGGTTGTCGTTGAGGTTGAAAGTGAAACCTTTAGCGCACGGGCAAGGAAAACCACCGAGGCCGGTTTTAGCGCCTTTCTCAAAGGTGAAGAGTCAGACGCCAGCGATGAGGATATGCTGGACAGCGCGTTTGATGTACTACAGGCATTACGCACCGGGGAAACCGGCAGTTGTGATGCGGTGACCGTGAATGAAAAGAAAACCACGCCACCGCCGCTATTTACCGAAGCCACGCTACTGGCAGCACTGGTGCGGGTAGCTGATTTCGTTGAAGATGCACAAATTAAACAATTGCTGAAAGAAAAGGATAAAGACAAAAAGGATGAGCACGGCGGTATCGGTACACCCGCCACACGCTCGGATATGCTGGAAAAACTGAAAGACCGCCAGTTTATTCGTGAGGAAAAAGGGAAGCTTGTTCCCACTGAAACCGGCGTTGCATTTTTCCGCGCTCTGCCAGAGTCAGCAACATTGCCCGATATGACCGCGCTCTGGTCAGCACAACAAAGCGATATCGAGCAAGGCAGTAAAACGGTTGATGAATTTGTGAATACGCTTATGGATGATTTGCGCCAGAACGTCAATACAGTCAGCGTGGGTGAAATAAAAGGCGAAACAAAATCCAATAGCGGACAGGGTGAAAGATTAGCCACCCCCTGCCCGCATTGTGGTAAAACTATCGTGGTTCGACCTAAACAGTTTGCCTGTACCGGCTGTGATTTTAAAATCTGGTCAACAATTGCAGAAAAAAAACTCACGACCAGACAGGTTGAAACACTGATTAACAAGGGGAAAACGTCTGAGATTAAAGGGTTTAGCAGCAAAAAGACGGGCAAGCCTTTCTCGGCAATACTGGTTTTACAGGACAAAACCAGCGGGAAAGTGGGATTTGAATTTAACCGCAACGGGAAATAATGCAACCCAAAAGTAAAACCGAATGGTTACGCCAATTAAGACGATACTCAACACCAGAAACGGTAGAATGGGCTATGCATCGGCTTTACAATCCCCTTTCGGTTTAACTCTGGCACTCTGTTAAGTAACAAAAGAGGAAAAAATGAGCGACAAAGACAATTATGGTGAAATCCGCCGCGTTCTGAGCAACATTCGCTCTATCCGTGTTTTTGCACGGGAAACGGATTTTGAACTGCTTGAAGAAATGCATGAAAAGCTGGGTGCTGCGATTGAAGAGCGGCGCGCCGATGCCGAAAAAGAAGCGGCAGTACGGGCGGAGCGAGCAGAGAAACGCAAGGAGCTATTGCAACTGATTGAGGGAGAAGGCTTCACCGCCGAAGAACTGTTAGGCGAAGCAGTCAACATCAGCAAGAAGCGCAGCAAAACCCCAAAAACCCCGGCAAAATATGAATTTGTCGAAAATGGCGAAACAAAAACATGGACAGGCAAAGGCCGAAAACCCAAACCCATTGCCGAAGCCCTGAGCGCCGGACGTAGCCTTGATGAGTTTTTGATATCAACGCCGCAGCAAGAGCAGAAAACCGAACCAGACAACGAATAGACCAAAAAGCCCTTCTCCCGAATGAAAGGCTTTTTTTGATGCTAAAAACCCTCACGTTAAGCCGAATAACA
>NZ_AP035893.1:0-38220 GCF_059731155.1 Type-A symbiont of Plautia stali
ATCGCCAGAGTTCCATCGTGCTCTCTGTACCGAACCGGGGACGTTTAACCCCTTAATCGCCAGAGTTCCACCGGGCTCCCGGTACCGAACCGGGGGACGTTTAACCCCCTTAATCGCCAGAGTTCCACCGGGCTCCCGGTACCGAACCGGGGACGTTTACCCCCCTTAATCACCAGAATACTGTTGCTTTTTATCCGGATTGGGCATTCCTTATCGAATAACTAAGTAAGTACTGAATGCTAAAAATCACAAAATTAATATTGGCGTCTTGAGGCGATTACAATTACAATTGTACGCATAAATCAAAAATTAACGCATTATACGTAAAATATACATACATACATAAAACAATCATTATAGGTATAGACATGAGTAACAGGATGAATTTAATTGATAAGATCGCCCTTATCGGGCAACGCATGAAAAGCGAGCAAATCTCTCTGAAAGAATCACTAATGACCTCATCAAGAGTATCAGTGTCAGACGACAGTCTTGAAGGGGTAGATCGGCTTATCTACAACCACTGCCTGAACAAAAAAAACCTGTCGGATTTTTTTGATAAATCCCGAGTAACGTTTAACAAAATACTCTCTGAACTTGAAAATAACGGGTTGGTAGGTGCCCCTATTTATCAGAACAAAAATCACCTTTATACACGCTGGGATGTACAGAAAATAATGGATGCTCTCGGGTATCCACGATACAGAGACCATTACAAAAGTCAGGTAATCGTGACCCAAAATCATAAAGGTGGAACAGGTAAGAGTACGACATCTGGCGCTATTGCAGTTGCTACCGCACTTGATTTGCAACTAAATGCTCGGACGTTATTGATTGAGTGGGATCCGCAAGGTTCTATTGGTAGCGGAATGATACAAAGCGTCTCGGAAGATGATGTATTCCTTACAGCCATCGATGCTATACTAGGCATTTATGAAGAAGACTCTGATTACAGAAAATATCTTGATATGGGGTACTCTGAAACAGACATTATTAAGAATATGCCTTTCTCAACTCACCTTCCCAACCTTGATGTAATCACTGCTTTCCCGACCGATGCGCGATTCAAAGATAAATACTGGCAGTGCTCAAAAGATGAACGTACAGAACTACTCCTGCGCTTTAAAGAAGTTATTTTACCAGTGCTGAAGAAACAATATGACTTGATCATAATAGATACACCACCAGAAGATTCACCGTTAATCTGGGCTGCCGATGAAGCAGCTGATGGTATTCTCGTTGCAGTATCACCACGCGAATACGATTATGCATCAACAACCGATTTCATGTTGACGATCAGCGAACGATTCAAGCAATCACCAAACAGGGGAGAAAACTTGAAATGGTTTAAGGTTCTGGCCGTTAACGTCGATGACAAAAGCCCTTACGAAAAAATCGTCTTAGATAAACTAATTCGTACTGTACAAGATCTGTTTATGTCCGCAAACATCAAAAACTCTGAAGCGTTTAAAGCAGCCGCATCTAGAGGAAGGACTGTACTGGATATTAAAAAATCGGAAGACCTATGTTCACCAAAACAACTCGATATTGCCGAAGCATCGGTTATGTCAGTCTACCAACAATTTATTAATGAAATTAAAAGCTTTTCAGCGAAAGAAGGATGTAACGAATGAGTGATGAGCAACATATTGGTAGTGATAAATCTCGTTACCTTTATTCCCCCAAACGTACTGAAGTCGAGCACAGATCTGGACTTGCCAGCCTAAAATCGGCCACCAGACTGAAAAAACAGTTCGCACTTCACAGTGGCCGTAAGCTCGAGGCAGAGCATGTCATTGTACCGGCAGATAAGGTTGAACAGGAAACAGCTGTTCACCCTATGAATCCCCGCAATCAAGAAGCTCTCAGTCTAAATTCAGTACGAGATATTCTGGAACAAACAAGGGACAGAGGTGTCGATACCGAAGGCGTTGCAGTCAAGCGTAATGGGGTATACCTACTTATCGAAGGCAGCCGCAGACGCTTTTGCTGCATTCATGTTGCAAAGGAACTACCATTATGGGTTCTTCCGGACGAACTCACCCCAGAGGACGTCAAATCTATCATAACTGCGGCGCAAACCTCACGTAGGTTCTCTTATCGAGAAATCGGATTCCAGTACATAAAGCTGATGCAGGAAAACGGTTTCACGAAAAATGAAGAATTGGCTATCTTCCTCGGTATAAGTCATGTATCCGTCTTTAAACGTGTTCAGGCTGCACGGATTGACGGTTCGTTAATCGCTCTTTTCCCAGACTACGAAGGTATTCCAAACTCATTCTATAGTCGATTATCACGCCTTCAGAAATTCATGGAAAGTAACTTTTTCTCCCTTAAAACTATTGTTGAAGAGATAAGAGAAGAAACCATGAATCTGGATATTGACGATATTACAGAAGCTCAAAAAATGGTTATGGACAAGATCACCAAGACCATTGAACGACTTAATGATAAATCAGCAACCAAAGGATGGGAGACGCGTGATCTAGCATCCTTCACCAACAAAGATAAATACGTTCGCATCAGTAAAAGTGCCAAAGGCCGAAAAGTCAGGTTTGAATTAAACCGTATAAGTAGCGAGCTCATAACCGAAATTGAGGACTTCATAACAGAGAAAATGAGTAATGAAGAAAAATAGCATGCTATTTTAGATGCCAATAAAAACTGCATCTACATGGTGCAGTTTTTTGACACAGATCTACGGTGAGCTGATCACTACCACTCACACACGACTACTGACCACTACTCCCAACCAACCATCTTCCCTGAACGCAGCATTGCTACTGCCTCATTTCCAGCCATCGAGAACTGTACACGGTGGCACGCCGCGACATCGAGTGCAAATACTTTCGGGTACACCTCCGTCGAACTGAGGATCTGCAGCACCTTCAGCGGAATACCGGCGTAAAGCATATGCATCGCGTAACTGTGACGGAACGTATGCGGCGTCACCGGCACCGAGAACGTCACGCCGTCGGCGGCTGCGGCGTCCACGGCTTCGTTCAGCCAGGTCCGGACCGTACGATCAATCATTTCCCAGATGCGCGCCTTTTCGGTTCTGCCGGTGCGCTTGTTTTTGCGTTCCAGCGGTATTTTCAGCGTGGCCACCATCATCTCCAGCTGACTGACATAGTTCGCATCGGAAAGCGGTACCAGGCGATGCGTCTGGCTTCCGGCCGGTGCACGACCCGCCGTTCTGACGGCTTTTTCTGTGCGTTGTTTGAGGGTGGCCAGCTGCACGAACGGCCAGGGTGGTGCCAGGGAAAAATCCCCCCTTGTCAGCGCCAGCGCTTCATTGATTCGCGCCCCCGTGTTCCAGAGGGTTGCCAGCAGCATTTTGCGGTGCAAATCGGGCACATAGTGGAGCAGGGCGCTCACTTCCGGTGCCAGCAGGTATTTCGGCAGTTCATCCTGAACGAGGGCCATCTGGCGCAGGGTAGTCGATGGCCACCGGCTGCTGCGCGGCAGAAAACGAAACGCCCTGGTCTGAAACTGCCGGCATCATTGTCTGGACTCCGGCCGTTTCCTGCTGTCTTTTTCCGACTGCAGCTGCAGGCACAGCGTCAGCAGCTCAATGATCTCACCGGCTGCCTGCGCAGCCACCAGGTCATGGTTCATTCTGGCTTATCCTCGTTTGCCAGACAGCTCTGGCATTTCATCAAACATCATCACATAACGGGTGCGCTTTCCCTTGAAAATAATACGGCGCATCACTGGCGTGAAATCCGCAGGCTCCCGGCCACAGGGCCGGGAACAGTAAATCCCGGCCTTCAGTGTGTTATCGCCTCGCTCAGATCCCGCGACGATACGTCTGACCTCCCTGCCAAGCGCTTCGCCGCGCAGGCCGTACTGCCCCAGGCAGCGGCGCAGCCGCGTTCCCGGCATTCCCGGGGCGGATTTCACGTAAGAATCTGCGTCCATAAACTGCATGACGGTGATGTTATTCATGCCGTACTTGCGCATGGTGCTGAAGGCGGTGGCCATCACGTCCGGTTCTGTTCATCCGATGTCCTGTTAACTGGCTGAAGGGCTGGTAAGTAATCCCGCCGGTCATACTGACGCTCTGTCTTCACGGCGACACATCCTATATTCCCCAGAACATCAGGTTAATCGCGTTCTTGATCTCATTTTCCTTGTGGCTGACATCGGTCACCTCATCACCGGTGACGGCCGCCGTGACGCTTGCCATGTCCGTGGTCATCAGACGGTAATTTTCGTCCCCTATGCGCACCACCGGATAGAGCTCGCGTGATACCTTGTCCGACAGCAGACGGGCACTGACCAGCGGGATCACCATCCGCCGGCCCGGGGTATCGACGATATCACTCTGCACATCGACGAACAGGCTGTAGCGACTCTCTCTTTTATAGGTGTAAACCTTAAACTGCATCTCACCAGTCCCTGTTTTCGTCGGCAAAGGAGCCGTTCATTTCAATAAACCGGGCAACCTCAGCCATCCCTTCCTGATTTTCAGCCTGCCAACGTTCCGCGCGCAGACGGCGGGCCTCCTTCTGCATGGCCGTATTCACCAGCCCGGAGATATTCACGTCAGCGGATTTGAGTAACAGATAGTTGTCGCTGTCGATGGTGACAGTAATACGTTGCTTCATAATAAACCCTCATTTGCATACCTGCGATACGCATATCAGTATAGCTTGCAGGCATGCTCCCGTCACACCCTTATGAATCATACAGTTTCATTGCTATCAGTTTCCTTCACTTATATTTTTCTGAGTAAAAATCACTGACCTGATAATAAGCAGCCATATAACCACTCTGTTAAATTACCGAAGGACCTTTTCCGTTAGATCCGATTTTCTTGCGTATTTAAACTTTCCGGAAGTGTACCACGCACACGGAATAAGCAAAGTACCCTTTTTTGGTGCTGAACGGGCGGTCACGGGGCAGGGAGGAGACACATCATATAGCGTCATCAGCAGATGATAACACTACTACATCTTGTGTCACTGGGCCGCAGCGCGGCGGGTGACGATCGGAAGATCCGGAACCAAGGGTTTCCGGATCTGACCGGGAGAAGAGAGACACGAAGTGTATTGTACATATCGTATGTACTGTATCAGATGTACTGCGTGTATCTTTAGTATCGTACTGTATTGTATGTATCTTACTGTATTAAATGTATCGTATGTATTGTGTGTTTTTTGTTCCGGGAGTACAAACTGCTCATCAGCCTTTATCCGGAGACACCCCGTGAGCAAACTGCCTTCCCCCGACATGATCCGCCGCATCGAGGACGCCGCTGCGGCGCTCATCGCCGCCGGCATCCCGAACCCGACCAACGTCCAGGTGCGTGACCACCTCGGCGGCGGCTCGCTGACCACCATAATCCCCGGTGATGCGCGCGTTCCGCGCCCGTCAGCGCGAACAGGCCCGGGAAGAAACCCTTCCGGTACCGCCTGAGCTGCAGCAGTTGCTCACCGGCCAGCTGGCCCTGTTGTAGCACGCGGCCGTGAAACAGGCGGACGCCGACAGCCTGGCTGCCCGCGAGCAGGCCGACTAGGAGCGGGACGAGGCGCAGGCGAAAGTGTCTGCACTGGAGTGAAGTGGC
Organism: Type-A symbiont of Plautia stali; assembly: GCF_059731155.1. Classification (NCBI taxonomy): domain Bacteria; species Type-A symbiont of Plautia stali. Next base: position 5,570 of record NZ_AP035893.1, read on the forward strand.
ACACTAAATTTGGCCACCTGAACAGAGGTGATATGCTCACCTCAGAACAACACAGGTGCCATAATGAAAAAAAGAAATTTCAGCGCAGAGTTTAAACGCGAAGCCGCTCAACTGGTCCTTGATCAGAACTACACCGTTGCAGCTGCGGCCAATGCTATGGATGTGGGTCTTTCTACCATGACGCGATGGGGAAAACAGTTGCGGGATGAACGACAGGGCAAAATACCTAAAGCCTCCCCTATAACCCCGGAACAGATTGAAATACGCGAGCTGAAGAAAAAGCTACAACGTATTGAAATGGAAAACGACATATTAAAAAAGGCTACCCACCGGTATAAACGTGGTGGTCATGAACACATCGTTATCCCGAATCGCCTTGAGCGACAGTTCGCAGTGACAGAGCCTAATCAGGTGTGGTGCGGCGATGTGACGTACATCTGGACAGGCAGGCGTTGGGCTTACCTCGCTGTTGTTCTCGATCTGTTGGCAAGGAAACCGGTAGGCTGGGCAATGTCATTCTCACCGGACAGCAGGCTGACCATCAAAGCGCAGGAAATGGCGTGGGAAACTCGCGGTAAACCAGCCGGAGCGATGTTCCACAGTGACCAGGGTAGCCACTATACAAGCAGGCAGTTACTGTGGCGTTGCCGGATCAGGCAGAGTATGATCCGACGTGGAAACTGTTGGGACAACAGCCCGATGGAACGCTTCTTCAGAAGTCTGAAAAACGAGTGGGTGCCAGTGACAGGTTATATAAACTTTAGCGAAGCTGCACATGCGATCACAGACTATATCGTCGGATATTACAGCTCGCTAAGGCCGCATGACTATAACGGTGGGTTACCCCCAAACGAATCGGAAAACCGATACTGGAAAAACTCTAAAGCGGTGGCCAGTTTTAGTTGACCACTTCATGGCATCCATGGCTGAGTGCTGGGCATCCACGACCTCGCGGGTGTCTGCAGAGCTGAACGGATTAAAAAAGCTCCCGGAAGACGTGCTGCCGCTGCCCTGCTGTTCCGGAATGCTGGCCGTTCCGCAGATACCGCTGCCGTTGCTTATCCGGAAGGTGTAGTTGCCACCATTGGTTCCGGATGAATCCGTCATCTTCGGTGTGGAAGAGAGGGCCGTGCTGTTGAAATCATCCAGCGCGCTGTTGATGGCGTATTTGCACAGCTGCATTTCAAACATGCCGCGGGCGGCCATGCGGGGGGAGAACTGGGTCGGCTGAACGGTGAGGGTATAGCCGCTGGCAATGTCATCGGCAGCCTTCTGGACCATCAGATTGGCAGAGCCGACCCCCATGATGGAGGAGCCCCAGAGCATAACGAGCTGGGCCAGGCTCCATCCGTTAGCGGTGCGGATAATCATCAGAAAGCCGGCGACGGTACTCAGGGTGCCTGACGATGTCACGGTCGGCGTTAAATACCTTACCCTGATGACCGGTTTTGTTGATATGGCGCAGGCCGATAAAGATAAACCAGACCACGGCAAGAATGGCGATGATGCCGTTAAACAGGGCAAACAGATTACCGATCATTGTGGTGTTACCCCCCGGCGAGCGGGTTGGTTACCACATCACCAAAGATGGTCACCAGTGCTTGGCGCGATAAATCCTGGGCATTGGTGGCGGCCGACACGATATCTTCATAGGTGACGGCCGCCCGTGCAGATACGACAGGCGCAAGCAGGCCTGCGCAGAGCGCAAGAAGGTGTTTTTTCACGGGAACTCCGGGATATTACGGGGATGCCGGAAAGGCAAAGAAAAACCGGGCAGAAAGCCCGGTTTTCAGGAAGTCAGGAGCGTGGCCAGAATGGCAGGAATATCAGTGACGCAGATTTTTCAGCTCGTCATCGGAAAGGCCGGTGGCCTGTTTCACCGTTTCCAGTGACATACCCATTTTTAGCAGTCGGGCTGCGACGTCATGGAGGCTTTCCTGACGTCCAAGTTGCAGGCCTTCCTAGAGCCCTTCATCTTTCAGTTGTTCTGCAATATTCATCAGTATTTCTCCGTGTTGTGGAACCCGCAGTGGTAGCTGCGATAACTGCCAACAAATGTGGGGCTGTTATTGCCCCGCATTTGTTTATTTGCTTAATGTTTCGAAGTAATCGGTGAAATTTCGTCCTGTTCGCCGTATAAAACAATCTCGGACGTGTCGATTTGATTTTCCAACTGACGCAGATCATAAGCGCTCTGAAGACGTAGCCAGAACTCAGGTGTACTTCCCAGCGCTGCGGCAATACGAATTGCCAGTGCTGGAGTTAACGCTGTTTTACCGGCAAGAAAACGTGATACTGTGGCGGGCGTCACCCCGATATTGAGTGCAAAGCGACGACCACTGATGCCCATGTCCTCTAAATCTCTGGCAATAATCTCTCCTGGGTGGGAAATTTTAAACTGTCTCATTAGTGATAATCCTCATAATTCAAAATGTAAGCATCACCGTTAATGAACTGAAACGTAATGCGCCAGTTAGCCCGGACAGTAATAGACCAGTAACCTTCACGATCTCCTTTCAACGGGTGAAGTTTATATATTTGACGGTTTAACTCGCCTATTTCATTTGCTGCATCAATGGCCTGTAAACGGTCGTTAATCCTTTCGGCATCCTGTGGCGGTATACCAGAAGTGATACCTTTTTCAAAAAGTTGCTTCAGCCCTTTATGTTTGAATGATTTTATCATCGTCCGGTCCATGTTACATGATGTGTAATAGCATATCGCAATGTTACACTCCGTGCAATACTGATGATTACGTTAACCTGTTGCCATTTGTGGTTGTTTAGCAATAGATTTTTGCAATGGATAATTCATTGATCTATCGACCTGAAAAATAGAATTGCACAAACGAACGTTTTTGCGTGAGTGTAGGGATAAGAAAAGTTGGCAGTTTTCGCAGCTACCCGGTTACTCCCCCGTATACTCTGAGCGTAACAGTACGGCAAGGTGTTCCACATTCTGGAGGAGTGTTCTTTCTCTGATATGTTTCTGCAGCCAGGTCAGTGCCGCGATATGCCGGTGCCGGGCGTGATAACATGGTTATGTCTGTTTCATTCTGTAAAAAGCCAGCCACTTTTAATCACGGCTCTAGGTTGATGGGGGGCTGATTAAGTGATTTCGGGGAGAGAGTATATTAGCGCATCAAAACATTGACATTATTCCCGAATGAGGATTTTAAAATTTCATTACACACGAATACATTCGTGTTTTTATTTTTCAGGGAAATGCCCCCGATTATTTATGACCCTCTCTTCGGGTGTTCCGGTTATGTCGGAGAGGTGAACCGTGATGATAAGCATATAATTGATCGCATACGACAGTCCCTTTCCTGTATACCTGTTGTGCCAGTATTCTCTCCAGGGATGCCATATCGGGCGGTGTGACGTTACGGACATACCCGGCAGGGATTAAAGGTAGGCATCAAGAGGAATACATTGTTGCGTCATTTCATTCAGGGCCAGAAGGTTTTCGAGGCGCAGGAACCAGATAACGTCATGCACCGAAATCTGCCTGTCAGGCCAGCGTGTTTTAATGGCAATCAGGGTTGCATGCAGACATTCGTATCGTTTTTCGGAAGGTCGTGGAACATCAGGCAACCCATCACATGGCGTGGATATCATTCTGAGTGAGGATAATACCCCCCGAGAGCGAATATTCAGTAATTTATGTTCTATATTCTTTAAACAAAATAACACTGTCATCTACTCCATCCTTCTGTCTGAAACCAACGTTTTTTAATAAGGAGATCATTTCTACGGAAGTGTTATATGCCCGAACCGTTAACCGAGTATTCATATTATCAGGCCGGTATTGTTTAATTGCCTGTCTGACAGACGTTGTGACTATTTCTCTTCCAAATCCTTTTTTTCTGTGATTTTTGTGAACACACATAAGCCATAGTTCAATATGCCCTCGCCCGTGACTAATAACGGCCGAGAATCCAATTTTCTGTTCATCTTTTTCAAAGATATAAAAAGAGCATGGTCTGCTTCCCCTGTTAAAGGGCGATGAATATCTCCCGCTCAGAATGCTTTCCCTGATGAACGAGCGGTATCGCATTTTGTAGAAAAACCGTTGTAGGCTGTGTCCCTTAATTACATAACCTTTTGTAAAACAGCCGGATGCATCCCAGTTTCACCATCGCCAGATAATTCCTCGCCGTTTTGTCGTAACGTGTGGCAATGCGGCGGTATTCTTTTGTCCGGAGTGGGCTTTGTCAGCCAGCACTGCATGGCCACGACGCTTCATGCTGCCGTTCCGGCGCTGAACACCAATACCGTCCAGAAGACGTTGTGCAAACTGGCTTTCGTGAGCCTGACCGGGACTCAGTACGATATTTAACGGCAGACCGCTTCCGTCTGTCGCCAGATGGATTTTGGTGCCAAAACCACCGCGAGAGCGACCCAGCCCATTATCTCCGGCGGTATCGGAATGTTTTTTTGCGCCCCGGCGGCGCACCTGAGTGCCCGGATATTGCTGCCATCCAGCGCAGTTGCGGACCAGTCAGCGAGACCATGAGCATCAAGAGAAGAAAGTAACCTGTTGAAAATAATGTTAATCACTCCCGATTTAGACCATCGATTAAAACGGTTATAAACGGTCTTCCATGGGCCATATCGCTCAGGCAAATAGCGCCATGGTGCGCCTGAACACAGCACCCAGAACATGCCGTTGATGATCATACGATGTTCAGCCCATGGACGTCCGGCCCGTGGTGTTGCTGGTTCAGCAGGTAATAAGGGCTGGATGATGTCCATGCTTCATCGGGAAGGTCGTAGCGAGCCATAGTTCAGTGTGTTGTGGAAACAGGTAGTTACTATATCTCAGGTGATTAAGGGACACAGCCTAGTCTTTTATCAAAATGCCCTTGTTTAACCTCAGAAATGACCTGCTCGTAGCAAAATAGTGCGTCGTTTATGTCTGCCAGACGAAGTGTCAGCATAATTTCATCCATCTTTGTAAATAGTGGCTGCATTATGCCTGATACTTTATCTATCGCTGATAGGCCCACGGGCTTTGCCTGCACCCGTTATGGTACCTGTCAGTCGCCTTTAATGGCATTCCGCACAGCATCGTTTTCCGCCATAAAATCCCGGAACGTGCCGCGCTCCGCTTGGCTTACCCGGCGGTTATTGGTCATCACCAGGTTAGCAATGGCGTTGCTGAGATTGCTGACCTCATAGGCGGCCTGCGAGGCGTCAATGATTTGCACAAAAACAGACGGCATCAATGGAGACGTTGGCATTATCGCGGGAAATGACTTCCTGCGAGGGAATGTCCAGCACCTGCTCCATCATGTTCATTTTGCGGCCGATACGATCCATGAAAGGCACGATAACATTCAGACTGGGTTTCATGGTGTGGGTGTAGCGGCCAAAGCGTTCTACTGTCCATTCAAACCCCTGTGGCACAATTTTGATGGCGGAAGAGACAAAAATGAAAACAACAGCGCAGATGCCTGCCAGAGGCAGCAGGCCGGACAGCAACTCAAACATGGGAACACTCTTGACAGAGGAAAATGCCCGGCTCAGGACCGGGAAAGGTTAACGGGAAAATCAGTGGGTGCAGGGCCGCCAGACATCGCCGAAACGCCCAACTTCGCGGGCTCCCTAGGCGGATTCGGGCAGGGTGTGATGCCCGATATAGAGCGTACGCAGGGTGGTTTTGCCGAAGGACATTTCCCGGCCCCGCACGACAGAGAAACGGTCCTAGTAAAAGGCACATTCCACCTGCTCATCTTCATCTCTGCGCAGCAGCAACTGAAGGGTGACAGGGGACGACATGGCGCCGGTGGCGGAAAAGACTTCCTCCATCCGGGTGAGCTGCAGGATATGCCGGTTACGGCTGCGCTGGCGTTCGAGGATTTCAGACACAACCTGTTCCGGCCAAGGACAGAGGCTGTGACGCCAGCCGTGGCCGTTCATGGCACCCCAGTACGGCGCGAAAGCGGAACAGCTCGCAACCGGCCGTTGAGACGGCACTGGTCCAGAGGGCGGTGAGCACCGCATCGATGGACTGGCTCCTGTCGCGGTCAAGCAGCTGGCGCAGTGTGCTGAACTCGGCGGCCATACCGTGAAACGCGGGGATATGGCGCGCGCCCTTAATCCATTCGGCAATGAATTTACGTTTGCCTTTTTCTGAGGTGATGTTGTGGTTTTCCACCGCCGTTCGCAGGGCGACAAGAATACACCACAAGAGATGACTGACTTGGTCCTGAGTGGATTGCATGAATAATGGCTCTCTTCTTTATTGCTGATTTTGGGTAATGACGCCTGTGCCTTCACGCCGCTGGTGTGAAGGGAGCTGGGCAGGGCAGACCGGTATTCAGGAATAGGGGGTGTTCACAGGGCAGGACCAGTACAGGCGTCATTCCGGAAATCAGGATAAAAAAATCCCCGCAGAGCGGGGTAAAGGTCGTTAAAGGAAGGTCGGAAAAACAGCCGATGGGGCACGGCTTACGAGGCTCCTAGTGTTGAGCATACCATGTGGTGCATCGGCACGTTTAATTTGAGTGATGGTCAGCGGCGTCCACGGAATAATATGGCGCTCACCGAGCCAGCTGAACAGGTTCTCCCGGTTCTTGCCACCGGTAATATACTGAGCCAGATACCACTTCTGGTTGTATATATGCTCGATGTTCATGTTAAGACGCTCCGCGCGGAATTGATCCATGAAAGGATAATTCGATATTCAACGGGGTCGAATACACTCAGGCATGATAATGAAACAGGCTTATAAACAGACACTTAAGTCTGGATGCTGAGTCAGATCACCATCCTGACTCAGGGCACTCTTGTAATTGTTCAAGAAAGGTTTTAGGCCGGATTTACTCCCTTGACACGAACAGATAATCCAGTAATTTTAAATCATTGTAAATAATAAATGAGATAAATCTTAAAAAACCACACTAATGTGTGGTTTTTTTGGCTGCTAATTCGTCGATTCAGAAAGGATTTTTAAGAACGAGCGAAGCAAAAAACAGATTTCAAAGAATCATGGCCATCTAATCTAAGTGCTTTTGTGCTTTCACGAAGATGAAATCTAACTGTGTTATTTGAAATGTGAAGAATATCAGCAATAGCATCATAAGTACTGCCCATAGAGTACAGTGCAGAAACGGTCAGAGGTAGTCATTTAATTATCCCTCGCGAATCAGATGTTTTTAGTTTAAATCTGAACCGAAAGCCAATGAATAGGGGAATACCCCAATGCTTTTTCGATGAGTATGTGATACGGATATTTTGGTAATAAAAACTCAGAATTGAGTGATGATGGTAGCCAAGGGAGGAAGTTGAGAAAATAGAAAGGATATGCTGATAATGAAACGCGACATAAAGGAACTCCAATGCTTGTGTATATCGCTATCACCGGAGTTTCCACGCTCGATGGCTATAGCCCAGACGGGGGTGGAAATACCGGGAGCATTGGATCCGGCCAGCAGTTAAGCTGCCCCGCCTGAGCTACCATCGACAAGATAAGAACAAGAACTTCATATCCTTGCTCTACGTATAAGGGGCTCAAACGTGATTTGAAAGAAAAAGCTAATGATTGCTTTTTCACCAATACTCTTTCAGGTTTCCACACCCGATCACAGTATTAACTGCGATTTAAGGAGACTACTGGGTTACGGTGTTTGAGTCAACATTACCGGAACCAAGGACAACTAATTTCGGTCTCATGAAAGTTGGTGGGACGTATGTATCCCAACCTCTTGATTTGCAAAAATTTAACAGCTCATCTGTTGAGCTTGTACCGGATTTTTGTAGACAAGCGGATATGCGTTGCTCTATGCCTTTTAATGTAATGCCGAAATTATATGCCATTGTTTTTATTATTTTATTTATCGATAGTAAGAATATCACCTCCCATTGAGGTTGGGTGAAAAACGTTGATGGACAGCTAAACGTAAAGGTTTGGAGAGATGGTGTGTCAAAGAAAAACTCTGCTCCGAATTTTACTAAAGGTTTAAATTCAACGAATTTACCAGCTGCACTCCCCTGATCGTCATAGTATGGGGCGCACTCTAAAGTAAGTGCTTGTAAATTGGTGGACCCACTAAATGGATGGATAACAACAGCTATTATGATTCTTTGCTGTTGCATTGCCTGAGCCTCTAGTGAGGTTATCCCTTTTGGATAAACAGTGGATAATGGGAGTTGTGCTGGTGACTTTCCGATAATCTGATAGTCATCTGGAAGCCCGAGCAATCTAAAAAATGCGCTATTTTCTTCTATGTAATTGTTTTTATTATCTGTTAAAAACATTGGATTATTTTTTAATCGGATCATATGCAAAATCTGTGGTGATACAAGGGAATTTTTTTATTAAGGGAAGTTTTTTTGCATGCATAAAATGTTTGTATTTACCTGATTAATAAGAATTATATTTCGTTTATCCAACTATATAGCTGGAATGTATGAGAGGCAATTGCTCGATCATGTAACCAGAACAAGCAATCTTTGATTGATAGATTTACACTAAATTTAGTGATGGAATGACACTGGAATTACTCACGTAATGGGGCATTTTTGTCAGAAATGATCTTTAGTTTCTGTGCGCTTGTGCTAGTATCCGGTATAGTGTTGAGAGTCTATATGAGCTGGAGGTTGCGATGTCATATTCTACAGTGCATTGCAAAAAGATTCTTGCAGTCAGTCAGTTAAGGAAGAACCCTCTTGAAGTTATAGCTGCTGCGGGAGGAGAGCCTGTCGCGGTGCTTAGCTACAATGAGCCCGCTTTTTACTGTGTGCCGCCTGCTCTTTTTGAGCAAATGTTGCGGGCGTTCGAAGCAAGAAATTCAAAAGAATCTCAATGATCTTTTGTGAAAAAGGATCCTTAAATTTGATCCTTATGGGGCTAAGTGCTATAGTCTGGCGAGATTAACTCGCAGTATTTTTTAGGTTTTTTGGTGACCACGCCGTAAGGTGGCAAGTTCCGGATCAGTGAATTTCATAGATCTCCGGATGCAAAAAACCCCGATAACCTTCTTCACCTTGGCCGGATGGGAGATTAACGGGGTTCCTTAGAGTCCAACGGGTATTGTTGTACCTGTTGGGGAGTATAACCCGTGTGCGAAAAAAGACAAGACTTTCCGTGCTTACTCCACCTGTGCAACATAAGCGCAGGGAGCAGTGGCTGAAAGACAATACCCTGAGCACTGGAGCCAGCTAGACACCGACAACCTGATACAATTCTGGCAGGGTGTCGATGACGGCAGCGTGAATACTTTCTTGGTCGAACCGGACAGGAAAAAAACGAAGCGCCGTCGTGGCGACCATTCCACAAAACCCAAATGTGAGAACCCTTCCTGGTTCCGTCCTGCCCGTTATAAAAAGCTGGGCGGGCAGCTTGGTCATGCCTATAACCGTCTGGTGATGACGAACCCGGAAACGGGCCGCTGTCAGTTGCGTATGCACATGTCCCTTCACCCGTTCTATGTGCACGCGCGTCAACGGGCTGGGCGTAAATATGCCTTCCGTCCGGAAAAGCAGCGCCTGCTTGACGCGCTGTGGCCCGTGCTCATCAGTTTCTGTGACGCCGGGAAACATACCGTGGGGATGTGTATCTCCAGGCTGGCTAGAGAGCTCAGCCCAAAGGACGGAAAAGGGAATGTCATTCCTGAAACGGAAGTCACCGTCTCCCGCCTTTCGAACCTGATAGCAGAACAGGTTCGTTTTGGCACACTTGGTGTGTCAGAAGAAACTTCCTGGGATAATGAATTCAGAAAACGCCTGCCCAAATATGTCTGGATCACCGACACCGGTTTTAAAATGCTGGGTATCGATATGGTGAAACTCCTCGAGCAGCAGCAGCAAAAGCTGAAGGAGAGTGAGGAGCGTCAGGCGCTGATCCGGGAAGGGATCCTGGGGGAGGACGAGGAAATCTCCGTCCGTTCAGCCCGCAAACGCTGGTACCTGCGGCGCAGCCTGGAGGCGCTGAAACACCGGCGGGAGAAAGGTGCCGCCCGTAAACGGGCGAACCGGCTTGAAAAACTCCCGCGTGACCGCCAGATTTACGAGATGAGCTGCTGGCTGAAGAAAACCCTGCCGGCGGATGAGCGTTACTGGATGACCGCAGAGCGTCTTGAAGAACTTGCCGTTCAGCACCTCTGCCAGCTCGAGCTGGCGCTGGCCGCGCCGCCGCACTAGTCCTTCCTGCTGTTTCCTGCATGATATCAGCCCCTCCGGGGCCTTCTGTGCTGGCCGTCTGTGGCGGAAAATGCCCGCTCTGGCCGTCACTGTCTGTTTATTCACCATTGCTATGACGCGGTGACAATGTGATGGCCGGTTCCGCATGCACGGGATCCTTTTATCCACATAAATTCGCAAACAAATAAGTTTATGTTTACGCAAACAGTGACCGAGAAACCCGCAAAATTATCCAAACCCCCCTCTTTCATCCCCTGAAAAGATCCTCAGGGAGATCCTTTGTCCCCTGAAACCCTGTGGACAGGAACTAAAAAGCCTTCGCTTGCAGCGGCTTCGCCGCGCCGCTCAGAAAAAAGATAAAAGTACCTCCCACCGCAAGCTTTGGGCCCCAATCGTACCCCTGTGTCACACCTTCTCCCTTCCCACCACTGAAAAGCGGCCCCGCCCGGCCCTAAGGGCCGGAACAGCGTCGCTTTTAATGATGAATGATGTAACTAAACATTTGAGTAGCTGCCAGTAACATCGCGGCAGTTCCTCTGTACAACCCCCGGGCACCGGCTTTGCCGGCGCCACGGCTCCGGAAATCACGCCCTGTACGTCGCAAGCGCCGTACAGCCCGCTCACCGGAGTTGAAAGGGCTTAATGAAACCACATCATGACTATAAGCGGGTTATGGCTTATCAGGGCGAAGGGATAGATTTGTGGAACCTATCAACAACGTAACCGGCTGCGCCGGGCTACGGCGCCATTAACCACGGTGATCTGGTCAACTTCTGAGAGCGCCTCTATGCGCCTTTGGCGCATTCTAAGAATGCCTGCGCGCTGCTCGGCATTCTTAACCCGGATATTGAAGCTGCATTTCCGGCTACGCCGGGTCCCGGCGCCACTCACCATCAGTATTCTGTTTACGGGGTTTGACGGTCAATGATGTAAAAAACCACGCTAAAGACATATACATCTGAATTTTATTGATTTATATAAGAGCTGTACTCCCGGTCTTTTCTAAAATTAGTGAGCGCGTACAGTAATGCGTGTGTGAAAAACTTCTTCCATTCGCTGAGAGCGACATGTATCCACGGTGGACACTTTACCAGCCGGAAAATAATACGAACGACGATGTTAGTGGTGCAATCCATGCGCGCCTTCGCCGCAGAAGCCAAGGTTAAACCTGCCACGCTATTACGGCTGGCGCAGCGTCTGGGCTATAACGGTTGGGGGGGAATTGAAAAGCGCCTTTATCGACGATCTCGGCTTACGAAATGATACATATGTATCTAAGGCGGAAAAGTTGATCGCGAAAGGAACGCAACCCGCACTGTACGAAGAGGTGTTCCTCGCGCATCAGGCCAATCTGGCCTTCACCCAGGCTGAGAATCCGCACTCCATGCAGCAAGCCGTTACGCTGCTGGATGAGGCGAAGCAGGTCTATATTTGCGGTTTCCGCGCCAGCTTTCCCATCGCCTGGTTGTTGTTTTATGTCTACCGATTGTTCAATCGCCACGTGTCGCTGATTGACGGGCTGGCCAGTAATATCGAAGTATTCACCCGCGAGATCACGGCAGAAAACTGCCTGTTATTAACCAGCTTTGCGCCATATTCCCGCGAATCCCTCGACGTTCTCAATGCGGCCAGGCAGGCCGAGGCGCGGATTATCGCCATCACCGATTCGCCGGTTTCGCCGCTGGCGCAGGCTGCGGATTGCACGTTGCTGTTCTCCCTCAGTAGCCCGTCGTTTTTCCCTTCGGTGGTTTCCGGTATGGGCGTCGCCGAGTGTTTGCTGGCGATGCTGGTTGCCCGCCACGGCCGTGAGGCGGTGAGTAAAATTGAGAGCGCCGAACGTTATCTGCAAAGCTCCGGGGCGCATGGGCTGTTGGTCTATCCGATGGGCGGAACCATTGATGGTCAACTGGGCGATCATATCCTGATTGCACCACCGTTTATTGTCAGCCGTTCAGAACTAGATTTCGTGGTTGATACCCTGCACAAGGTTATCAGCGAAGAGACGCATAAACTGGCGAGACGACAGCTATGAATCGTTTACCTGCATTGTCAGAACAGCAGTGGAGCGATGAACAACGCTAGCTTGCGGAGGAGATTATCAACGGCCCGCGCGGTGCGTTGCTGCCGCCGTTTGAACCGTTGTTGCGCAGCCCGGAACTGATGACGCATGCGCAGAGAATGGGGGAGTATCTGCGCTACCGTAGCGCGCTGGGGCAGCGGTTGTCGGAACTGGCAATCCTGCTTACCGCGCGTCACTGGTCTCAGCCGGTTGAATGGGCTATTCATGCACCAATCGCTAGGGAAAAAGGGATCGCTGCACAAGCGGTACGGGCGATTAATGAACAGCGTCCGCCAGAGGACCTGGCGACTGATGAATGGGTGGTTTACCATTTTGCCAACAGTTGCATCAGCATAAAAAAGTCAGCGACGACATCTGGCAACAGGCAATCGACCTGTGGGGTGAAAAGGGCGTTGTCGATCTGATTGGCATCGATGGTTATATTTATTTCAAATGGTTTAACAAACAACCTAAATAACCCCCGTCAGACCGGGTAACTCCGGCCTGAACCGAGAGTGAATAGACCGCATTATGAATTTCGAAACGAAATATATATGGGAATCTCTGTCACTGTTGTTACAGAGGCTTCAACTGACAATATTGATCTCAATGGTCGGTTTAGCAGGTGGCTTTATTATTGGCCTGCTGGCAGGAACCTGTCGAGCATTGGGAAACGGTATCGCGAAAACGCTTTCATTAATTTTCGTCGAGCTGATTCGCGGCACGCCAATTATGGTTAAGGTAATGTTTATCTATTTTGCATTACCAATGGTACTGCCTATTCGTATCGACCCTATTACGGCTGCAATTGTCACCATTATTATTAACTCTGGTGCGTATATTGCGGAAATCACACGCGGCGCGATTTTGTCCATCAATAAAGGGTTTAAAGAAGCCAGTCTGGCGATGGGATTATCTCAGCGCGCAACGCTGTGGTACGTGATTATGCCGCTGGCATTGCGTCGCATGATCCCTGCGCTGGGCAATCAGTGGATAATCAGCATCAAAGATACCTCGCTTTTTATTGTTATCGGCGTCGCGGAATTAACGCGTCAGGGTCAGGAGATCATTGCCGGGAACTCCTTCTGAGCTTTCTGGTGGTCAGCAGCAACGCGTGGCTATTGCCCGTGCGCTGGCGGTAAAACCGAAAATGATGCTGTTTGATGAGCCAACCTCTGCGCTCGACCCGGAGTTGCGCCATGAAGTATTGAAAGTAATGCGTTCACTGGCTGATGAAGGGATGACAATGGTCATTGTGACGCACGAGATTGGCTTTGCACGCGATGTGGCGTCACGGCTGATTTTTATTGATGGTGGAAACAGGCCCGCCTGATATCCTGCTGAATGCCAGTAGCAATCCGCGCCTGAAAGAATTTTTACAGCACGTTTCCTGAACAGAAGTGAATTCATCGCATGAAAAAAATCGACATCAGTGGTTCCCTGTCTGAAATTGGCCTGCAACTTGGCGAATTTGGCCGTGAAGCCTGGCATCAGAAGCTGACGCTAACGTCGCTGTGGCAAACGGTGATGACCATGCAGTCATCCGCTCAGACCCATGCAATGCGTGCTGCGGTGCAGACACATTACCCGCAAATCTGGCAGGAGCTGGAAGGGCTGGCGCAGTGGCTGGAGAATCACCACCCGTTTGACGCTACAGCGGCAAAAGGCATTATCTCTGATAAACATGATGCCGTGTTGCCTATTTACCGGCTGGCTGCCGACGATCCGGATGATGAGAATACCCTCGCCACGGCAGTTTTCACCCTCGATGCAAACCATGTCAGGTGGCAAATTTTCGGTATTAATCGCGACGCTGCCGAATCACAGGGGGGAAGTGCGTTAATGTGATAGCTTGATGCTGCAGTGATAATTGATTAAGAAGGAATTATGCTATGCAGATAGTTAAATATTTCTATCTTGAATAAAATTTATGGATAAACAGCAGGTAAGCCAATCGCTGATAGTTTGTAATTTCTGTGCTGGTTTATCTTCCTCCGATAACCAGCTAGATTGTAACCAGCTCCCCCGTTGAATAAAGCACCTCAATGTTAGTCATGTAGTTGTTGGAATTGCGAACTTCCGCTGTTCGTTCATAGCTGCCTGTCAACGTGGTCAAGTTCCCTTACTGCAGACAGGGGTATAAAAAATCACCTTAACGTACAATAATTTTCGATATCTAAACTGACCCCTGTAAGTGCCTCTATTCATCCGGTGAAGACGAACTGAAATACAGCGAGTTTATGAACCAGCACGGCACGGTGCTGAACAAACCCCACGCTTTGTTCACTGGCTCGGCCACTTAAAGGGCGACGACACTGAAATAAAGTACCTGGCGGGGCTGGTACGCAATGATTATGTCCGGGCCGTGGGGCGGAAGAACTTCACGAAATTCCCGTCGCGCTTCCCGGTGTTCTACCGTAGCGTTGAGCAAATTAACGTCACGCAACACCGCGCGTTTTCATCTGTCCGGGTTGAAGGGGAGTTTGTGACCGTTAAGACCTATACGGACGTGAAGGACATTCCCCCGGATCTGGAGAAGCTCCGGACGGCGGGGTTTACCCCGGAAGTCCTCGATGATGTGCTGTTTAAATCCCTGGTTATTCCGGTTACTAAACTTCATGAACTGGCAGGAGTTGACCGGATACAGGCGCGGCGGCAGACCGGCGTCCAGTACCGCGCCACGGTTCGCCATGCTCGGCTTGATGGTGATCGACTAGGACAGCGATCCGGCAGTGGTATTTCCGGTGCCAGAAGCGCCCCGGTCTCACTCACTTGCCGCCGCTGGCCGTAAAATTGTGCTGCCTGTCGAGACGCCATTCCGTTTTTTTATTAAATAGGTTTATATCCTATTAAATAAAAAAGTTCGGTTGCGGTGGAAGGACTCCAGCCGCTACTGTCACGGCACGACAAATACATCAAATCATGATGTGGTTATTCATGTAATTAATTGATATTTAACATATAAAACATTAAGCGAAGCTGCGGGGTAGAGGAGCTAAAATACGGCTCGGCCGCTGACATCTCATCAACTAACAGGCTCGATGAGTTCTGGTCCCTAGTTCTTCACATTACCAACAGCGCTAGTTACAGGATGCCATATGAAATGATCAGCTGACACAGATCCATCAGCAGCAATTTCTTCAGCCTTCTTACCAGACACATCTTGTTTCATCCACTCCCGGGCGGCCGCCGGTCATGTATATCAACGAGGCCTTTATCAGCTGCGGCCGTGACAATCAGAAACCCTTCTGCCTCATCACCACGCTCAAATGGGGTGCTTCCAATCGCGGCCATGAAAGTTGCCCGGACCGAAGCCATCCGCCTGGGACTTCCCTGCCCGGCCGTCTGCGTTGAGGAAGCCATCGACGGCTTCCGGGCCGATATGGTTTCCCTAGGCCTTATCTGGGATGAACCACAGCCGGACTGTGACCGTAAACGTCGTATCCGCAATAACTGGTCCCTGACCGATGATGTACTTGATCGCCCGGGGCTGGAAGACAACGAACTGCCGTTTTGATCCCCCACCACATGAGTTTTGTATTCCGCCACTGATGGAGATACCGATGTCTTCCGAAGTCACGTACCAGGCTTTTCGCTGCAAAGGCTGCATTTTTGTGATGTATCACACTGAAAAGGCAACGCCGCAGCAACTGGCCGCTTTTCGCCAGCCCGTACATATGTTCATCCACAATGACCGCCTGTCGGCTTGTATGCCGGTTCTGATATGGCCGTCCCGCTGACAGAGACAACGGAACATGATGTGAGACAAATACTGTCTGCCATTGGAAACGCCACCGATGACGACGCATTCCAGCCGCCGCTGAGCCTCCGGTAATTATCTGTTGTCATGATCCTAAGCATGCTGGCGGTCATTTTACAGAGAGTATGGCTGTACTACTGACACACCCTCGCCCGTATTCCTGCCCCGGTACATTTTTTCTTTACGGAGCCCGTATGCCCCCCGAAAATAAATGGTGTGGTTTTTTGCCATGACGGATTCATCTATGTATTTGATTGTGCCGCCGTGAATGCATCGCCCCGGACACTGGCCGTCTTTCGGCGACCTGTGCAGTTTCAAATTCGCGATAACCAGCTATACAGTCAGGCGCGGAATACAGAATTACTGCCCCTGCTGCTGAATGAACCCGTGCCAGATGCAACAGCAATGCTGTCAGACATTAAACAGTCGGAAAGTCGGGTGCACTGGTCGGTGTTCAGGCGTTATCTGAAGCTGGCAGTGCTCTTCACCCTGTTAACCACCGTGCTGATGCTGACAGCAGAAAGTCGCCACCCCGCTCCTCACGACTCTTCGCGCTGTTACGATTGCCTGACGGGAGGCCTGGACGACTAATCCGCTTCCGTCTTTCCTCCCCACACTCACCTTATTCACATTTCCCGTACATCCTGAACGGAGGCTGTTATGCCCTCAGAAAACACCTATTCCGCTTTCCGCTGCAATGACAACATCGTGGTCATGCATCAGCAGGAACATCACACGGCACAGACGCTGATCATTTTCCGGGAGTCGCAACGTCTGGCCACACATGAGAAAAAACTGATTGGCTTCTATGCGTACTCAAATGAGGCCATCACCCTGTTTGACGATCCACTGCACGACGCCGGTGCCATTCTCACCGCCATAGCAAAACAGATGAGAAAACGCAGTCTGATCGCCCTGAAATACCTAGCCTCTGCGGTGGCTGGCGTCCTGCTGGTTTCAGCCGCCTGGTATCTGTCTCCCCCGGAGAAAGTGTACATCGACGTCTCCGCCAGCGGGGCCATCGCAACGGCCGTATCGCCCACGTCACCGCGCACGACTGCCACCAGTGAAACGTTTTCCCGCGCTGCGGCCACCGAATCACAGAACATGCAAAAAGCCATGCAGGATAACCGCAGCGCGTTACCGGCATCGCCGTCAGCCGCCCTGCAACCCTCACGACAGACACTTCCCCCGTCGCGCGCAGCGCACCGCAGACCTTCCGTGAAACTGACGCCCGTCAGCAGATGGCGGAAGTGCTCAAGCGCAATGCTGACCGCGGCATGTTCACCATCACACTGTCCTCCGGTCATGAACGCACTCTTTATGCCTTTCTCGATCCGACCTGCGCCGTCTGCAGATCCATGGAGCCGGCCATCGAACGCCTGGCGCAGGAATACAACGTGATTATCTTCCCCGTGTCTGTCGTGAATGACGGCGGGGATGCCGTGGAAAAAATCGTGCCCCTGCTCTGCCAGAAAGATCCGGTCAGGCGGGCCACAGGCTGGCAGGCGCTGTTCCGGGCGGATGCCGGGATGTCCGTACCGGGTCATGCGGCCGGCGCGCCGATTGATGCCGCGTGCCAGAAAGCGGCCAAAGCGGCCGTCGCCGTCAACGACTTGGGCTTCCGCCAGTTCGGTTTTGAGGGCACGCCGTGGGTTCTGACCGACACCGGGTTCCGTCTTTCCACCGGCCTGCTGGCCGAACCGGCCAGAATCGACCTGTTTCTGAAAACCACCGACCCGATGTCTCCGGAGCAGGCCGACCGCTTCCTGAAAACCGTCAACACCCGGGAGTAATCCATGCAGAACACCTCCGTCAATCAGGCGATGATAAACCGCACCGCCCGGGGATCACCATTCCTTGAACTGATGTGTGATCACCTGCTGTATGCCGTGATGATGATCGGCTGTATGGTGGCGGGATTTATCTGGCCACTGACCACGCCGATATGCCTGTTGCTGGCCATCGTCGCCAGCATCAGCTTCAGTACCCACCGCTGGCGTATGCCGATGCGCATGCCCCTTTACCTCGGTAAAGTGGATCCGTCGGAAGACCGCAAGGTTCGCCGCAGCCTGTTTCGGACCTTCCCCTCGTTGTTTCAGTATGAAACCCGGCAGGAACGCACCGGCCGCGGGATTTTTTATCTCGGCTACCAGCGGCTCCGTGACACGGGGCGCGAACTCTGGCTCACTCTTGACGACCTGACCCGTCACGTCATGTTCTTCGCCGGCACCGGCGGCGGAAAAACCGAAACCATCTACGCCTGGATGCTGAATTCGTTCTGCTGGGGCCGGGGCTTCACCTTTGTCGACGGCAAGGCACAGAACGACACGGCAAGGACTGTCTGGTATCTGGCCCTCCGCTTTGGCCGGGAAGACTGCGTGGAGTTCATTAACTTCATGACCGGCGGGATGTCACGCAGTGAGATTATCCATAAGGGCGACAAAAGCCGCCCCAGTCCAATACCTTCAATCCGTTTGGTCTCAGTACGGAGGCCTTTATCGCTGAAACCATGCAGTCCATGCTGCCCACCAATGTTCAGGGGGGCGAATGGCAGTCCAGGGCTATCGCCATGAATAAGGCGCTGGTTTTTGGCACTAAATTCTGGTGTGTGCGGGAAAACAAGACCATGTCGCTGCAGTTGCTGCGCGAGTTTATGCCGCTGGAAAAACTGGCCGAACTGTACTGCAGGGCCGTGGATGATCAGTGGCCGGAAGAAGCGGTCTCCCCGCTCTATAACTAACTCGTGGATGTACCGGGCTTTGACATAGCGCTGGTCCGTACGCCGTCAGTCTGGACAGAAGAGCCACGTAAGCAGCACAGCTATCTTACAGGTCAGTTTCTGGAGACATTCAGTACCTTTACGGAGACCTTTGGCGATATCTTTGCGGAAGATGCGGGAGATATCGATATCCGCGACTCCATTCACAGCGACCGCATCCTGCTGACGCTGATCCCGGCCATGAACACCTCCCAGCACACCACCTCTGCACTGTGACGCATGTTTATCACCCAGCAGAGTATGATCCTGGCCCGTGACCTCGGCTACCGTTTGGAAGGGCTGGATTCCGAAGCGCTTGAGATAACGAAATACAAGGGGACTTACCCCTACATCAGCTACCTGGATGAAGTCGGCGCCTTTTACACCGAACGCATTGCCGTTCAGGCCACCCAGGTGCGTTCGCTGGATTTTGCGCTGATCATGATGAGACGGGACCAGGAGCGTATTGAGAGCCAGACTTCTGCCGCCAACTTTGCCACGCTGATGCAGAACGCCGGCACGAAGATCGCCGGTAAAATCGTCAGCGACGATAAAACTGCGCAGACCATCAGTAATGCCGCCGGGAAAGAAGCCCGGGCTAATATGGTCAGCCTGCAGCGCCGTGATGGCGTGATCGGAACGTCCTGGATTGACGGCGACCACATCAACATTCAGATGGAGAACAAAATCAACGTACAGGATCTGATGAAGCTGCAGCTCGGGGAGAACTACACGGTGTTTCAGGGAGACCCGGTTCCTGGAGCCTCGTTCTATATCGAGCCGAAGGAGAAAACCTGCAAGACCCCGCTGGTCATCAACCGCTATATCACCGTCAGTCCGCCAAAACTGGAGCGATTGCGTAAACTGGTGCCCCGTACGGCACAGCGCCGCCTGCCAACACCCGAGAATGTCAGCAGGTTATCGGCGTACTGACGGAAAAACCGTCCCGGCGCTGTAAAAAGGCAGACTCCGCCCCCTGGAAAGTGATCGACACCTTCCAGCAACGGCTGGCAAACCGCCAAGAGGCGCACAACCTGCTGACAGGTTATGACATGGATTTTGCCGGACGTGAAAAAAATCTATGGGAAGAGGCGCTGGATATCATCCGCACGACCATCATGGCCGAACGTACCATTCGCTATGTCACGCTGAGTCAGCAAAGTGATACTGCTAAACATCAGCTTGATGATGCGCCAGCCTCAGACGTCATGCTTAAAAATCTGTCGTTGCCTCTCCACGGAGCATTAACATAGCCCCGCCACAGACGTTGGATGAATCACTCCCCATTAGCATGGAATGGCCTGAATGAGGGGAATGGCTATGAACCGAACGACATCAGATTGACGTCCTTGACGAACAGCACCTTGTAGCCGATGTCACGATTGAAGGCGGCACGGATTTTCTTGTCCGCGTGCATCGTGTTGGCGAGATGGTCGACCAGGTAGTCCAGCGTGATCTCGATGGTCAACTTGCACGAACGCTTCTGGAGATCGTCGTACTCGGTATCCAGTTTTCGTCGTCCATCCCGGCTGGTTTTTTCATTTGATTTAAAAGGAATGACTGCTTTAATTCCTCTTTTTTTCAGACAGTAACGCAGATTTTTTCCTGAGTATCCTTTATCTGCCAGCACGGCTTTTGGACGCGATTTCAGGTGCCCGCTTTTACGGATTACGCCAACCCGGTTGAGTAGCATTTCCGCATATTGACTCTTATGCGCCTGTCCGCCGCTAAGGCAAAAAACTAATGGCAGTCCTGTTCCGTCTGTCGGCAGATGGATTTTGGTGCCAAAGTCGTCCCGTGAGCGACCCAACCCATGATCGTCGGATTCATCTGGATATTTTTTTCGCACCCGCCGCCGATTTTAATGCTAGGCAAATCCCTCTAGGGAGCGCCTGAGCAAAGCACCCAGAATATGCAATTCATAACCTGTCTGTGGGAAAAATAAGGACGACCACCTCTGTAGGTTCCTCTTTCAGGTGGGAGCATGGTGGAAATCAGTGCCCATGCTTCATCAGGGAAATCGTATCGGGCCAACGTAGAATGCTTTCTGTAGTAAGTACATGCATCTTATTGTACAAAAAACAGTTACGGGACACAGCTTAGATTAATTTTATTAAATGAGAAATGAGAGGAATTCATAATAAAACCCCAGAGTATCATTATGAGTGCAAAGTTATAAAAACCTTACTTTAGGAGAGGATTATATGTTCGGTAAGGTGTTTCTAAATTGGAAACGCATGAATTCCTGAATGATGTATTGTAATGGTTGAATCGATGCATTAAGGTGTTTCGCGTTAAAGGAGTGATTAGCAAATGAATAAAAAATTAAATATAGTAACCGGCTTACTGGTGATGCTTTATCCATTAGGATTAGACTTATATTTAGTAGCTGCTCCTGAGATGTCAGTTTTTTTACACACTAACGAAAAAGAAGTAGGATCGTTTTTTTGTGTTTATTTAATTGGCGTGGCAATTAGTTTAGTCATAGCAGGTAAGTGTTCAGATATTTATGGAAGCAGATGTGCCTGCGTTTTTGGTTGCATTGTAATTTTTTTAGCATCTTTGTATTGCACTAGCATTTCAGAAGGGGAGTTAAATAACTTTCTTTGGACAAGGTTTTGGAAGCGGAATATGTTATATCACAGCTCAATCCTTGGTCAGGAAGAATTATCTCACCAGGGATTTAAGAATTAGAGCCTTATGCAAGGCTAAATGGGATTTCTTGTACAGTCTCTATTATAGCCCCCAGTCTTGGGGCTCTGCTAATCACGAAGGGCTGGCAACTAATTTTTTATTTATCTCTTTTTTTCTGCAATTTTATTAGCATTGTCCTGCTATTTAATTGCTCAAAAAAATGAGCGACGATTGGTAGCAGGGGCAGGCCGAGGATATTTTAGCTTGAGCTTTATCACTATGATGATACTATCCTCCATTAGTCTTGGTTGCGTATTTTTTTATGTAAGCTCAAGTATCATTGATACTTATTGATAAGTTAAATGTAAAAGTATGGGACATACGCAGTATGGATGGGAACGTTAGCTTTATTTAGCGTATGCACATCTTTGTTTTTATCACGGTAACGGAAAATATTTTCCGACTTTCTTTTATTAAGAGGATCGGCGCTTTTAATGTTTGCAACAGGTACTTATTATTATTTACCTGAACAACTATGAAAGCTTGACGCTATATCTTATTGTATTTTCTTTGATAAGTATTATTAATGCGGTAACATTCTCAATTAGTTTAGGTTACGCACTCGAACCATTTGGTGATAATATTGGGGAAGCTGCAGGTATTCTCCATACAGTGCAATTACTATTTACTAGTATCGTTATTTTATTTTCATCACGGACCGGTGTCAACGTTGGGAAAAGCTTAGTCTATTTTTTAGCGATGGGTGGCTTAACTTCACTTATGGCTATACAATATCACCAATGGATTTTTAATAAAAATGGTGATTGAAATGGTCTATTTTTTAAAAGGTTTAGATTTTAAGACACTTGAAATCTTCTCAATTATTTATGCGGAAAGATCTGTAAGAGGGGCGTCAAAAAGACTTGGTGTCACACCCTCAACTATATCAAAGAATTTAGCAAAATTAAGATCTTGGTATGATGATGAGATTTTTGTTCAAACACCAAATGAATTGATACCTACTCCATTTTCAGATCAATTATATCCAATGATCGAAGATTTGCTGTCTACTGCAAAATTCATCAGCCAAATGAAAAACATTCCAGATTGGAATGGGCAAAAAATTAATTTAATAATGGAAGAGCATTTTCTAACGGTTTCGCTTAAAAGCATATCATCAGACTTACACAAACTAATGAATGCCAGTTGCTTGGATATTAAAATATCTAACTGGAATTATAATTCGATGTCAGAAATAATACATGGCGAATCTGATGTCGGGGTGTGTGGATTAGAATCATGCTTAGATTCAAGATATCACCCAGATAAATTACCAGTTAATATATGTTATGAAATTCTTTTTCGAGATGTGCCATCTGTATATGTACATAAAGGGCATCCTATTTTATCTGAGGAATGGTGTTTTGACACTTTTATCAAACATGAACATATAGGTGTGTCCTGGGAAAACAAAAAAGAATGGGTTCTCGACACATGCTTAAATCAGATTGGTTATAAAAGAAAAATAACATTAGTTGTTGATAACTTTATACATGCTGTTCAGTTAGCATCAAATCTCGAGGAACACCGAATTGCGATAGCGCCAACCTATTGCTGGCCATATATAATTAATAATTTCGGAAATATGGTTAAGCTGGAAATTCCTCTTGCTGAGGATATTCTTAAAAGAATCGAGGTACTGTATGTAATACTTTATCATAAGCGCATGAAAAATACAATTAAAAATAAAATGATAAGAAGTTGCATACATAGTTCGTTTAATTCTCATTGTTGATTTAAATACATGGGCTTGCTTTTATTTAGTTCATATTTTTCCATAAGACAAGGAATATACGATGAAAGTTGCCGTTATTGGATGTGGGAGTATTGTACTGAAGGAACACATACCTGCAATGGTTTCATTAGGAATTAAAGTTCATGCTTTGTGCGATATATCTTCAGATAATATTGAGAGTGCACAAAAAGCTCTTAATTATAAAGTTCCAGCTTACACATGCTACAAATCATTAATTGAGGATATTCAGCCAGATACCTTAGTGGTTGCTTTACCTCATAATATGTATGATGAAGTATTAACATATTGCAGTGATTACTCTTTGAAAATAATCAAAGAAAAGCCGTTTGCACTCAATTTAATGCAGGCGAAAATATTTAGCGACTTTTCTCGCCGTAAAAGTTTTAAAATATTTACTGTTTGTCAGAAGAGATATACGCCTGCCTATGAGTTACTTAAGAATGAGATGCGTGAGTCAGGCGAAAAAATTTCACAGCTAACGATTAGATATACAATTCCCAGTAAAAATCCTAATGCCAACTGGAGAAGTAATTTTTCAACATCAGGAGGTGGTGTTTGGTTGGATATGGGATATCACGTTATGGATATCGTAAATTATCTGTTCGATGGTAAAGATGTAACCATCAATCACGCCAGACTAATAAATTCATCGGAAGGTGATTACAATGTCGATGATATGGCTTTTGTCGAGCTCGAGTGCGATGGCGTAATTATCTTCGCATATATCTCTTGTATCGAAATTGAAAAGCATGAAGACATTACTGCTTATGGGAAAAATAAAATATTTCATGCAAATAATAAAAGCGTCACCATTAAAAACAAAAAACAAGAGGTTATTAATTATCTCGAAGTTGAACCAATCTCACCATTTGTGAGGATGTATCAAGATTTCCTTTTTGACAGCGGTGAGGCAGGGTTTGAAAGGAATTTAAGTAATTCAATGTCACTCATGCGTGTTTTGGAAATGGCAGTTAAGAACAGTAACTTTATTTTTTCGCATAAAGGAGATAAATAATATGCATTCACAATACTCTACATTCTCGCACCCCAAAATTTCTAATGAAATAAAAGATAGTGTGCAAAATCAGCTTCTTGAGGACATATCCATCTATGATAATGGGGGGATCTATGAGCGTCTTGAAGGGGAGTTCAAAAAGAAGTTCAACGTAGAAAATGCCATCGCAGTTAATTCAGGTACAACTGCTTTATTCTCTATGTTCTACGGTGCCGGAATTGCACATGGGGATGAGGTCATTGTTCCAAGTTATACTTTTTTTGCAACTTGTGCACCTCTTCATCAACTTGGGGCTGAGCTGAAATTTGCCGACTGCGGAGATAATGGTAATGTGGACCCTAAGGCGGTTGAGGCCTTGATTACCAGTAAAACAAAGGCTGTGGTGGTTACCCACATGTGGGGTATTCCATGTGATATGGATGAACTCATGGATATCTGTAAACGCCATAACTTGCTACTCCTTGAGGACAGCTCACATGCCCACGGTGCAACTTGGGATGGTAAGATGATTGGTAGCTTCAGTGATGGCTCTGCATGGAGTTTCCAGGGTAAAAAGATCCTCACATCAGGAGAAGGTGGCTTCTTTGCGACAAAACACCGTAGAGTGTATGAAAGAGCCGTTCTCGTTGGGCATTTTAACAAACGTGCAAAAAAAGAAGTTCATGACGAAGATTTGAAAGATTTTGCTATTACCGGTACCGGTCTGAATTTGCGTATGCATCCTCTTGGAGCTGCTGTTGTTATGCCGCAGATGGCTCATTTTGAGCAAATGATGGAGGAAAAACGAGAAACAGCAATGCTGATGAAAAAAGGCATTGAAGCAATCGATGGTTTGAAAGTCGCACGTATTCCTGACAAGGCCAATCCAGCTTGGTACGCATTGCCAGTCATGTTTGATGAGAGTAAATTTACAGTTAATCTCCACGCGTTTGTCAAAAAAATGAATGAACTAGGTGCTGTAGAAGCCGATATTCCGGGATCGACCTGTCCAATTAATGGCTATTTCTTATTCCACTCTCCGCATAAAATATCGCAAGACTATTCTGAGAAGGTGCGTGTTGAAAAGGAGCATTTTGTGAATGCTATTAAGTTCCATAATAGCATGTTCAAATTAGATGTTTGGTATGGTGAAGAGCGCTATGGCTTTATTAATAACTATTTATCCATTATTAATTCTGTTGCGGAGTTATATAGAAAATGATTGAGCGTTTAGTTCCTCATGATATATTGGATTCTCTGGATAATTATGATCGAATTGTAGTCGGTGGTATTATCAGCGTTGCCGGAGATGGAAAGGAGGTGCTTTTTTTAAAACGCTCTAAGCATGAATTTATGCCTGACGTCTGGGAAATACCTTCAGGTGGTATTGAAGAGGGCGAGTGCATGCTACAAGCGCTAAAGCGAGAAATTAAAGAAGAGACTAATCTAGAGGTGTTTGATGTCGTAGATTTTGTAAGTGCCGTTGATTATCTTGCCAAGGATAATAAATGCTTACAATTAAATTTCAATGTACGCTGCAGGGGTATTGTGCAGCTAAGTAATGAGCATTCGGAATTTACATTCACAACGATAGACTATTTCATAAATAATCTTGACGACTTTATGCATAGAGTTATCAAACCTGGTTGAGCTGGTTTGCTGGACCATAGTATATGGTCCAGCCTATCTTGGAGATAATATGTTAGAGATTGCTTTGGAAACGGTAAAAATGATACGTCCTCACACGATTGAGGCATTTGAAAGTGCAAAGACTTTTCATATCAAAGCCGATAAATCACTGGTGACTCAAACTGATATTTTTGTAGAAAGAAAAATTAGACAGTTTCTCATATCTAAATCTCCTGACATAGAGATAATGGGTGAGGAATTTGGCTCAAAAATTCATGAGCGTTTTACGACAGGTTGGATCATTGATCCAATTGATGGTACGAGAGCATTTCTATATGGAGTTCCTCTTTTTAGCACGCTCATATCTTATGTTGAAAATAATGAGCCAATCATAGGCGTGATTTCATTTCCTGCCTTGAATCAGATATTTTATGCATCGAAAAATGGTGGCTTCTGGTTACAAAATGGAGATGACAAACCGATAAGGATATTGGCGGGATCGGCAAAAAATATCAATTTGGCGAGTGCCGTAGTCTCAACTTCGGGTATTCACAGTACGACATTTGACAGCCGAGAGGGCACAAAAGCCTATCATTTATCTAAGGTGATTAAATCAGCAAGAGATGTTGTGTTTATCAATGACTGCTATCAGCATGTTATGGTTGCTATGGGCCGTATTGACGCAGCGATTGATACTCTTATGAAGCCCTGGGATATCGCGGCTTTAGTTCCCTGCATGAGAGAGGCAGGTATAATCTGTGCCAATATAAATGGTACCGATACTGATTTATTAAACGGAGGCAGCCTGCTCACGGCTTCATCAAAATCGCTTTTGGATGAGTTAGTTGTTCATTTAAACGGGTAGAAAATACTCAAAGGCCATAAGATTCCCTAAGTAATATGCATGAAGTGGTCAACTAGGCTGTGTCCCTTAATTACATAACCTTTTGTAAAACAGCCGGATGCATCCCAGTTTCACCATCGCCAGATAATTCCTCGCCGTTTTGTCGTAACGTGTGGCAATGCGGCGGTATTCTTTTGTCCGGAGTGGGCTTTGTCAGCCAGCACTGCATGGCCACGACGCTTCATGCTGCCGTTCCGGCGCTGAACACCAATACCGTCCAGAAGACGTTGTGCAAACTGGCTTTCGTGAGCCTGACCGGGACTCAGTACGATATTTAACGGCAGACCGCTTCCGTCTGTCGCCAGATGGATTTTGGTGCCAAAACCACCGCGAGAGCGACCCAGCCCATTATCTCCGGCGGTATCGGAATGTTTTTTTGCGCCCCGGCGGCGCACCTGAGTGCCCGGATATTGCTGCCATCCAGCGCAGTTGCGGACCAGTCAGCGAGACCATGAGCATCAAGAGAAGAAAGTAACCTGTTGAAAATAATGTTAATCACTCCCGATTTAGACCATCGATTAAAACGGTTATAAACGGTCTTCCATGGGCCATATCGCTCAGGCAAATAGCGCCATGGTGCGCCTGAACACAGCACCCAGAACATGCCGTTGATGATCATACGATGTTCAGCCCATGGACGTCCGGCCCGTGGTGTTGCTGGTTCAGCAGGTAATAAGGGCTGGATGATAGTCCATGCTTCATCGGGATGGTCGTAGCGAGCCATAGTTCAGTGTGTTGTGGAAACAGGTAGTTACTATATCTCAGGTGATTAAGGGACACAGCCTAAAACTGGCCACCGCTTTAGAGTTTTTCCAGTATCGGTTTTCCGATTCGTTTGGGGGTAACCCACCGTTATAGTCATGCGGCCTTAGCGAACTGTAATATCCGACGATATAGTCTGTGATCGCATGTGCAGCTTCGCTAAAGTTTATATAACCTGTCACTGGCACCCACTCGTTTTTCAGACTTCTGAAGAAGCGTTCCATCGGGCTGTTGTCCCAACAGTTTCCACGTCGGATCATACTCTGCCTGATCCGGCAACGCCACAGTAACTGCCTGCTTGTATAGTGGCTACCCTGGTCACTGTGGAACATCGCTCCGGCTGGTTTACCGCGAGTTTCCCACGCCATTTCCTGCGCTTTGATGGTCAGCCTGCTGTCCGGTGAGAATGACATTGCCCAGCCTACCGGTTTCCTTGCCAACAGATCGAGAACAACAGCGAGGTAAGCCCAACGCCTGCCTGTCCAGATGTACGTCACATCGCCGCACCACACCTGATTAGGCTCTGTCACTGCGAACTGTCGCTCAAGGCGATTCGGGATAACGATGTGTTCATGACCACCACGTTTATACCGGTGGGTAGCCTTTTTTAATATGTCGTTTTCCATTTCAATACGTTGTAGCTTTTTCTTCAGCTCGCGTATTTCAATCTGTTCCGGGGTTATAGGGGAGGCTTTAGGTATTTTGCCCTGTCGTTCATCCCGCAACTGTTTTCCCCATCGCGTCATGGTAGAAAGACCCACATCCATAGCATTGGCCGCAGCTGCAACGGTGTAGTTCTGATCAAGGACCAGTTGAGCGGCTTCGCGTTTAAACTCTGCGCTGAAATTTCTTTTTTTCATTATGGCACCTGTGTTGTTCTGAGGTGAGCATATCACCTCTGTTCAGGTGGCCAAATTTAGTGTGCCACTTCAATCACCGGAATGTCGGTTGCTTTAATGCCCTGGTTCGCCAGCTCTTTGTAGAACGGCACGTCGGATCCCCTCCAGCATGTCCCTCAATCTGTCTTCATCGAAGCTGCACGACATATATTCGTCCGGGATACAGGAAAGCAATTCGTGCGCGATACTGTCCGGCAACTCCAGTTCATCACACAATGCCCTGACCCGCTCCACGGTACAGATAATGACAGCGATTTTACTGGCGGGATCGTGCTCTCTCAGCAGGGTTTCCGTAATGTCCTGAACGGTTGCATACATCATGTTTTTCTCTCTTTAAATGTGTTCCGGGGCGCAGGATAAGATCGCGCTCCGGATGTGTTTCAACAAATGCCATCAGTTGGTCGTAGCGTTCGAGGAAGTGGCCGCAGAGTTCTTCCTCATCATGATGGCTGTACATCCAGCAACGGTGATTCAGCACCATCGCGGTGATAAAAATCCCGGCGGCATCGGCGGACATCTCCTTCTCAAACCAGTTATCCGGGTTCCACACTTTTACACGCTCCACATCCGGCGCCAGATAGCCGCCCCCATCAGGCAGGGTGTAAAACAGCCATTCCGCCCCGTCATAATCCTGAATGTAACGATCGGCATAGGTGTAGATGTTCATTTCAGCCCGGACAAAATCATTACTGAAAAGGCCAGGAAGAAAGGACAAACGGGCATCACGAGTCACCAGTACAGCATCGGTCAGGGTTTGCATAGCAGCCTCCACGGTTACATAGTTCACGGTTCCGGCATTCGCCGTGCCGACACGACAGCCCTGCGACCAGTCAGGGATGCCAGGGAGGCTTCAAAGCCGCAGCGCAGCAAACGGAGGACGGGAGCTGGACGGTGAGCACGCGAAAAATGAGCGGGCGAACGACGGGAAGATAACGGCCGGAGAGCAGCGAGAACGGGTGCAGAAGTCAGCGTCAGCGGCCCTTGCATCCCTTACAGTAGGGCTAAAGTTGAGGCACGGCGATTGCCGTCGCGATACCGGTGGCGGAGGGGTTTTTATCCACGGCCGGCCTGCCCTGCCAGAAAAAGCGGAGTGTCACGACATCCTTTTCGCTGTGAGGAGACCGCGCCGGCGGCCTCCTTACAGGGTCAGTAAATCACCGGAGAAAAGGGAATACCGGTCAGTACCACCTGATATCCGCATTCGGGGATGGCAGCAGCCAGCGGCCAGCCGTTCTGCATCCAGACGATGACGGTTTCGTGCGGACTCTGCATCACCATCGCACTGGCCGCCTCCGGCGGCGTAAACGTATCCGGCTGCACCTAGTGTTCCGCGCACCGCAGGATATAGCAGAACACATCCGTTAACTGGTGCACCGTCAGCGCTGCATCCGCTTGCTCCGGTAAATACGGGGTCATAGTGCTACCCCTCCGGCCATATGCTGCCTCAGGATAACAATATCCTCACGCGCGCGGCGGATGCTGTCCGGTACGGTATGACCAGCATCCCAGGCCTCGCTCTCCTGTGCGGTCAGGTCACGATCCAGCCTGGTGAGCAGCCGGGCGAGAACTGTACCGGGTACATTCACTTTCCGGGTCGCCTCCTCACGATGCTGTTGCAGCAGCCCCCGGGCCGTATCGAGGGTTACACCATATAGCCGGTATTCATCCATCGGGATCCGTCCTATGGCGACCATAACGGCATGGATCTCTTCATCCGTGGGTTTTAAACCGTTGCAGGCCGCTTCGGTGCCCCCTTCCGTCCATAACAGCAGTGCCAACGGCTCATCAGGCGTGAACATCCGTGCCAGCTTCTCACATAGTTCTTCGCAGGTTCCGTACATCGTTTTCTCCGTTATTCGTTGTGGCCGGGCAGTCGCCCGGCCATACGTATCAGTCTTTAAAACTCTCATCCAGCACCAGGATTTCTTTGTAAGCCTCCAGAAATCCGGCATTAATACGTCGTAGTGTCTGACCGGCCAGGCGTTCCATCAGTAAAGGGGCCTGGTAGCTGTAGCAGGACTCCAGTCGGTTCAGCGTGGCGCGTAAATCGCACATACTGTTCGCCAGCGCCGCAACGTCCTTACGTAACTGGCTGGTTTCGTTCTCCGTCATGCGGCCTCCCGCCAGAAATCATCATTCGCGGCCGGTTGCAGCATCACGCGACGCACGGCTTCCAGGCGTTGCTGACCGGCAGCGTGATACTTGTGCCATCAGTTCGATCCCGATATACCGGCGCCCGGCCTGTGCGGCCGCCACGCAGGTGGAGCCAGAACCTGCAAAGGGATCAAGGACAATGGCGCCTGGCGATGTGAGTTATTCGATTAACGGTTGCAGGCTTGTGACCGGTTTTTCTGTCGGGTGGTGGCAGTTGCCGGAATACTTCCAGTCCTGAACGTCCGGCAGCGGGTTTGCCGGCAGTGGCGGGCGGCCTTTTGCCAGAATGTAGGCGCATTCATGGGTGTAGCCGACGTAAGCGGATTTTGACGCGTAGGTTTTCGCAAACACCAAGTGGCCGACAATGGAAAAGCACGCCGCCTTCCAGGCGTTCACAAAGCGGTCAACGCGGTTCCACCCGTAAAAACTCACCATGAGCGCGTCCTTTTTCAGGACGCGGTACATCTCATTGCAGGCCGGCTGTAGCCATTCATCGGTTTTATCGCCGGCGAGCGTGCGACCGGAACGATCCCTGAAGCCAACAAGGTACGGGGGATCGGTGAGGATGAAATCTACGGCGTTATCCGGATAAGCCGGCCATAATACGGACGCAATCGTCCTGGATGAATCGGGACATAGTCACACTCCTGAGGTTACATGGGGGACAGGAGGTGGCGGGTACGGCCACCGTTCCCTGCTGCCCGTAGCCTCAACGCCCCGCACGGCAACGGGTCAGGCCGACCGTGGAATACCGAGTGCTGGTCTGTTACGGCACGAGGATATGCCGCGAAAGCGGCTTGAAGGGCGAGCCTTATATGCGAGTGACTGGCTCAAAATATCAGGTGCGCCAGGCATGAGCGGAAAAAACGCCCGTCCCGTGACCGCCGGGCGGGGCACGATGGCTACGGGCAGTGGATATCCCTCCGCGTAGCGGAATAATAAAGGAGCGTAGCGACATCATCAGATGGATGACTGGGCACCAGATCCTCACCTGATGCCCTATTCACTCAACGGTATGCGTCCTCCCAAGGATACCCGGAACCATCCCTGATGCTCAGGCTATTCAGATCACCACTGACCCTCCACATATCCAGAAACTTTAACCCTGTAAGGACGTCGACTTCACGTTCATCCAGCAGAGTGATCCCACTGAACCATACGGTAGCGGCCAGGAACGTCCAGTAGCACCCCTCATCCTCTCCGGACATCACATCTTTCCACCATGTTCTGCCCATCCGGCACGCAGCCAGTTCAGCCATCTGCAGATTGTCTGCCCGCAGCAGCAGATGGGTCTGGGTCTCAGTGCCGGCGATATCGAGGATGTAGTTAATCAGCCAGTACATCGCGCGCCTCCAGGATTTCGTCAATTGCCCACTGGAGGAAGTCCCAGTTAAAACCCACACTTGCATCGTGACAGCGACTGGCCAGAGCCATCGCAGTGTCAATCTCCGCCTCATCGAGCGAGGGTTCCAGTTGCAGGAAGTCATCAGCCAGCCAGAACGTGCCGCAGCATTATGCTTCATCGGGGTACCGGGACAAGCGTTCTTTCAGCGCCCGGACTGTCATTTCTCGTTTCATACTCTTCTCCCGGCGGGGTTTCCCCCGCCCTCCCTGTTCACATAAATGCGGCACAGTGTTGTGCCGTGAGCAAAACGCAGACGAGCGAAAAGCGGAGGGGGCAAGGGCGTGAAAGGAAGCCGCAGCGCAAACGTGTTGTGGGCTGAATGCTCCACAACGCGTGCGAACGGGTGACTGAACGGCATCGCTTTACCCTTGAACATGATACGGCCCTGCTAAAGTTAGCTCACGGCATCTGAAATTACACATGAAGGAATGCCGAATAATTCATCTTCTGAAGATATGAACCAGAAAACAAAATTGAGGAACGAAGTGACGTCCTTTATATCCAACATTTATATTTCTTGAGATCATCTTGACAAGACATCTATGGGCTGGAAGTAAGAATGCGAAAATAACTGATTTGAATACCCTAGCTTAGATACATACAATTTTTCCCATAATTTTCTGTTTTCATGCTGTAGTTACTGTTCATAATGATGAGTTAACATTTCTTAATCGCCAGAGTTCCACCGGACTCTCTGCACCGAACCGGAAACGTTTAACCCCCTTA
>NZ_AP035894.1:0-19277 GCF_059731155.1 Type-A symbiont of Plautia stali
GGGAGCCGCAAAGCGGCGAGTCTGTCTTGTCGAGGAAGCGGAATATCACCGTTGCTGACTGGAAGCACGTTCACACCTTAGTTAAATATTGCACAACCCCGATTGTGTCACTGTCAATCGATGCCTGGATGATCTGCCTTCTGGTTTTCTGCAAAGTTATCCGCAGGAGCGGTGGATTAAAAAAGATTATTTTCTTTTGATTATAAAAGATTAGCGGGCAAAAATTGACATATCTTTACAATTAAATGCTGTTATATATCAGTAGGTTATGGTGAATTGCTGGTTTTTAAATTGTCCTTTTAAATCAACTGGTTAGATTTTATACCTTTGAGGCGTTTCATTAACTATCGTCCGCGCTATGCCGTGCTTGCCTACCCGCTATGCCGTGGGCTGGTACCCGCTATGCCGTGGGCTGGTACCCGCTATGCCGTGGGCTGGTACCCGCTATCCCGTGGGCTGGTACCCGCTATCCCGTGGGCTGGTACCCGCTATCCCGTGGGCTGGTACCCGCTATCCCGTGGGCTGGTACCCGCTATCCCGTGGGCTGGTACCCGCTATCCCGTGGGCTGGTACCCGCTATCCCGTGTTATAATTGCCATTGCCATTGCCATGATATATTGATAGACTATTTAAAAAGGAGGAGCTATGAAACAAAAAACAAGCGATTTTAAAGAAGAGATTTTTAGACTTAGAGCGGAAGGAATGTCTTATGAAAACATCGCACTATGGCTGGCAAAGAATAAGGGATTTGCCGTGGGCGGTACTTCGATAAGGGCTTTCGTCAAAAAACAACAAACGCTGGATGCGTTAAACAAATAAGTTTCGCCCTTCTCTCCGCAAAGATTCAAAGGGCGAAAGCCAACCTAACTATTGGGAGGTGTTATGTCAGCATTAACAATGATAGTGATTTGCGAGCGTCTACGCAAAGGGTTACAGACGAGGGTTCCCGCAATGAAAGGTGATGAATTATCCGAACTGCTAAATGTATTGGCGTTTTTGCAGAGGGAAGCCTAATGAAGACACCCCAATCTCGGTTTGATGAACTTGCACAAAAGCAATTGAAAAATAATGAAAAGTTACCGCGCGCCCTGCAAAATAAAATGGCAGAAATGCAGAACCTACCCGTTCCATTCCCTGAGTTGGCTCCCCAGCCAGTAGAAAGAAGTGCCTCAACTGCCCCCATCCCTCCGATAGAAGAAAAAAAACATTTGCCGATGTATTCCAAAGTCAAAACGCCCGCGCCTAATGTAGTGTTGCGTAGCGCCTTGTTTGGAATAGTAGGAAAAGGATCTAGGAAGTACGAAAGAAATTTAATTAAAGCTGCATTAAACGGCTATACAGTGAAATTCACAGGTGAGCAACTAGATCAATCTGATTTAGATGTATGGCTGGAATGTATTCGCCTCAGTCAGCAGGTTGCGCTGGGTGATACAGTTAGGTTTTCCTCTAACTCTTTTTTGAAGTCCATCGAGCGTAATACGGGTAAATCCGATCATGAATGGTTAAAAACTGTTTTTTTACGACTTCGTGCCAATGCTGTAGAAATTAGTGACGGCCATTACAGTTATATTGGTGGGTTGGTAAATGAAATATATCGGGATGAAAGGACAGGTGAAAACTGTTTGGTACTTAATCCTAAGATTGCAGCCTGTTTTGGGGATGCGGGTTGGACAGGAATTGACAATGCAATTCGTCTGGAGCTAAAAGGTAAGCCGCTCACGCAGTGGTTACATGGTTTTTACAGCACTCACCACACTCCGCTACCAATTAAAGTAATGACAGTGAAAGAATTATGTGGAAGTGAGATTAAAGAATTAAAAAAATTCAGACAAATACTAAGAAAATCTCTTATAGGGTTGTCAGAAGTCACTGGATGGAAATGTGAAATTGATGAAACGGACTTAGTTACTGTTAAAAAAGGCAATGCCAAGAAGACTTGAATTAGTTTGCTGATGTTAATAGTGTCACCGTGAAGGATTGCGCCCTCCACGGTGACTGATCACAAAAATCTCCCGCGAGGACACTTTTATGACCATGAAAGAGGGTAAGCCGTCTTTGTTCGTTACGCAAGAGTCTGCACCAACGATTGAATACTATATCGACAATCCAGTTATCCCAGCGTGTGGCGGGATAGCGCTAGTCAAAGATCTGGATCATCGATTTGTTGCCTCAAACTGCGTGTTCAGCCAGTTTTCCGGCATCTGCCCTAAAAAATTACAGGGGCTATGTGACTACGATATGCCCTGGGCTGAACAAAGCGATATATATATTTCTCATGAGAAAGCTATTTTAGCCGGAGAAACATATAAAGTAATCGAGCCGCTAATAGGCTGCGCAAAATCACTTATTTATACATCCAAAGAAATTATTTATGATTTAAAGGGTCGTCCTGCTGGTACTTCAGCTATGGCTTTGATTTTGGATGGTACGGTTGAATTTAATAATCTGGTATCGACCTCTCGTATTCAAAGGGTCTCTGCGTATGGTGAATTTAAATTGTCACCAATGGAGGTAAAAGTTTTTTATAATTATTTGCACGGCCTAAAAAGAACAACTATTTCAACCATGCTTAACATCAGCATCCCAACGGTTGATACGTACTTTAGGCGCATAAGAGTTAAGTTCAAGGTATCATCTAATGTTGAGCTTGTCGAAATATGCATTAAAAATGGATATCATGAAGTCTTTCCTTTTCAGATGGTTGTAGATTTGTGATTAAGTTGGTGTCATGGGAAACCATGACACTTTTTATATTGCCCTTTGACTCCCCATCCTGCTGACCCTATCTTCGGTATGTAACACAAATTAAAGCTAACAAACTGAAAAAGGACGTGTATTCGTCCGGGCTTCTTATTGCCTAAATTTGCTCTTTAACAAATTGGAACGGGCTGTCACACAACCACAATTCAGGGTGCCGCTGAATGTTCTCGCTAACCCGTTTAAATCGGAATGCAGAATCGGGATGTGATTAACTTTTATTTATCAAACAAAAGTGAAGGAGTTAGTAATGGGAAATAATATTTTCGATGAAAATATTCACGATAAAAAAGGCCACTGTTTGGTTATCGGTAAGCCAGGTTCCGGTAAAACGGTCATGCGGGCGGTTCTTGAGCAATGCGTTACTAATATAAACATTAGTGACGTAACAGAATTTAAATTGCCAATGGATAAGGGTAAGGAAAAGTAATATGCGTAAACCAACCTTTAACGTGTACGTCACGCAGGAATCCCAACCCGGCGAGCACGGCGAAAAAAATACTTACTGGACTAAAGTCGGGGTGGCCTTTGCCCACAACGGCAAACCGGGGATGAACATCATGATCACACCCGGTATTTCCGTTTCCGGCAAGCTGGTACTCCTCGAACCGAAAGACGACGCCGCCCCGCAGGCTGCGCCTGTGGGGTAAACGGAGGCTGCCTGTGAATATCGAATTTTACGGCTGGCGCGCCTTTGCCGTCTGGTTGCTGGTTCTGTTCATCATCTGGCTGATCGCCATTTTCCTGTTCTGAGGTTGCCATGCTTTCCACCACTGCTTTTCTAGCGGTGGCCATGCAGTGCGCCGCCACCGTTCACCCTTCCACGTCGCTTGATGTGGCAAGAGTGGAATCCGGTTTTAACCCCTATGCCATCGCGGAAATTGTGCCAAAGAACGAGAGGGCACCCGGTGACAAAGGTTTTATTACTCACCTGCCAAAAACCAGAGAGGAGGCTATCCGCATCGCCAGCCAGATAGAGGCAAAAGGTCGCCGCTATTCTGCCGGGCTGATGCAAATCACCAGTACCAATTTTCGTCGTTACGGCGTCACCGCCAGCGATCTGTTTAATCCCTGCATCAACCTTTCCGTCTTCAAAAAAATCATCACCGACTGCTATCAGCGTGGAGGCACCCTGAAAAGGGCGCTCAGTTGCTACTACTCCGGCAATTTTGACACGGGGCAGAAAAAG
Source organism: Type-A symbiont of Plautia stali (assembly GCF_059731155.1). Lineage (NCBI taxonomy): Bacteria > Type-A symbiont of Plautia stali. Next base: position 3,947 of record NZ_AP035894.1, read on the forward strand.
GAGGCTGAGCTTTCACAAACGAGCTACGTGCAACGCATTGGCTACACCCCGACGACCGCCCGCTATGCCGTTCCCAGAACCCGTGAAGACAAAGCGTCTTCGATGGCAACCGTAGAGGCAATACCTGTGGCTTCACCGTCACGCCCGCGTGTGGTGTGGCCGGGTTCTGTTGTGCGCGGCGTTCCGTCAGGGCTACGCCAGAAACAGGCTACCGCCGTTTATTACCCCGCGCAGGTTGTGCGCGGAAATCATGACGTTTCAAAAAATGAGGAAGAAAAATGAATTTTTTCAGCAAGGTAAAAGGAACTGTCAGCCGTTTTGTTGCCTTTGTATCAGCGTTGTTTATGACGGCATTGACGGCAAGCCCGGCATTTGCAGACGGATTCCAGCGTGCGAATACCGTCATGCAGAAAGTATCAACCGGGCTTCATGGTCTGGCCGCCATCACGATCACCGTGGCGGTGATCTGGATTGGTTATAAGACGCTGTGGAAAGGTGAAAGCCTGGGGCAGTGTGGCTATATCATCATTGGCGGCATTCTGATTGGCGGGGGCAGTGAGATCGGCGCCCTGCTGATGAGCTAAGAGGCTGACGATATGGCAAAGCTGCTCAAGGCTATGAAACGCCCGGCGGCGCTGTGGGGGGTGCCGATGGTGCCCCTGCTGGGTGTCACGGGCGTCACCATTATTGCTGCTATCTGGACTTCCGTTGCATTTATGCTGCTGCTCCCGGTTGAGTTTCCGGTCATGAAATCCCTGACCAGAAAGGAACCTATGCGATTTAACCTGATCGCTGTGTGGCTGAGAGCGAAGGGGAAGCCGATAGCGAATCGTCTGTTTGGCGCAACGACCTTCATGCCTGTTGAGCATGAACACGTTGATATCAAGGAGTTTCTCGACGCAATGAAACTTAACCAGTGTGCCACCGTTAAGAAATACATACCGTATTCCTCACACATTCATGAACACGTTGTCCGCTCGCCTAAAAGCGATCTGTACTGCACCTGGGAGCTGCTGGGAACACCGTTCGACTGTGAGTCTGAGGAAACCCTGGAAATCGGAACAAATCAGCTTCACGGGCTGTTCCGCTCGTTTGAAGGAATGCCGGTTACGTTTTATATCCACAATGACCGTAATCAGTTCTCCGACTCGCTGCACAAGGTGTCCGGCAACCCTTACGCCGATGAAGTCAGCGGGCTTTACTATTCTTCCCTCGGCAATTTCCGCCGCAACCGTTTGTTCCTGACCGTCTGCTATATGCCCTTTGCCGGGCTTGAAAAAGCAGAGCGTAAGCGGATGAAAGACGGGCAGAAACTGCGTGAGCTGGACGCCGCACTGCGGGAAATGCTGGAAATCAAAGGCTCTCTCGATGGTGCGCTGTCGCGCTATGGTGCCCACTCCCTGGGGACGTTTACCGAAGGGGAGGCGGTGTATTCGTCGCAGTTGGCCTTTTATGAATACCTGTTAACGCATGAATGGCGCAGGGTGCGCGTTACCCGGACGCCGGCTTATGACGTGATGGGGTCGGCGGCGTTGTTTTTCGCCGCTGACTCCGGGCAGGTTAATCATGCCAACGGAACGCATTATTTCAGAGGACTGGAGGTGAAAGAGTTCTCGGAAGAAACCGCGACCGGGATGATGGATTCATTGCTCTATGCCCCCTGTGACTACGTGATCACGCAGACGTATACCTGCATGTCGCGTATTGAAGCGCAAAAAGCCATTAAGCGCACAAGACGGCTGCTAATGAGTGCCGATGATGATGCTGTGTCCCAGCGTCTGGATCTGGACGTGGCGCTTGACCTGCTGATGTCAGGAAAAATCGCCTACGGGCGGCATCATTTTTCGCTGATGGTGTTTTCCCGAACGCTGGACGGACTGGTAGCCGATACCAACGAGATCAGCAACGCCCTGAACAATATCGGCATCACCCCGGTTCCTGCGGAACTGTCGCTATCGGCGGCGTACATGGCGCAGCTTCCGGGTAACTACAACCTGCGGCCACGTAAGGGGGAACTGAGCAGTCAGAACTTTGTGGAGCTGGCCGCGCTGCACAACTTCTATCCCGGTAAGCGTGATAAAGCCCCCTGGGGGGAGGCGATGGCGTTAATGCCCACCCCGTCAGGGGATGGTTACTATCTGAATCTGCATAATACGCTCGCAGAAAAAGACGACTTTAACGAGAAACACCCGGCCAGTACCTGCATTCTCGGTACGAACGGCTCCGGTAAAACCATGCTCATGACTTACCTCCAGATCATGCAGCAGAAATATGGCCGCGCTGACAGCTTTTCCCCGGAGGCGAAAACCAAGCGGCTGACGACCGTTTACCTCGATAAAGACCGGGGCGCGGAAATCAATATCCGGGCACTGGGCGGTCGTTATTACCGTGTCGCCAGCGGTGAGCCTACCGGCTGGAATCCGTTCTCTTTGCCACCAACGCGGCACAATCTCAACTTCATCAAACAACTGATGAAAATATTGTGTACCCGTAACGGCGCTATTATCTCTGAGCGTCAGGAAAAACGACTGAGCCACGCGGTTGATGCCGTGATGAAAGATTCGGTGGAATACCGCTGTTTTGGTATTACCCGTCTGAGGGAACAACTGGCCGAACCCGCGACGAAAGAAGATCAGGAGAATGGTCTGGATATCAGACTTTCCAAGTGGGCTGAGGGCGGTGATTTCGGTTGGGTGTTCGATAACGAGTATGACACCTTTGATATCAGCAACTGCGATAACTTTGGCATTGACGGTACGGAGTTCCTGGACAATGCCGATGTTCGCGCCCCCATCACGTTTTACTTGCTGTACCGCATCACAAGTTTGCTGGACGGTCGCCGTCTGGTGATTTTCATGGATGAGTTCTGGAAGTGGTTACGCGATCCGGTATTTAAGGACTTTGCTTATAACAAGCTAAAAACCATCCGTAAGCTGAACGGGATGCTGGTAGTCGGCACCCAGTCGCCTGATGAAATTATCAAGGATGAAATTGCGCCCGCAGTTGTTGAGCAGTGCGGGACGCAAATACTGGCGGCCAACCCGAACGGCGACCGTGCGCACTATGTGGACGGCATGAAGTTTGAGCCGGAAGTGTTTGAGGTCATGAAAAATCTCGACCCGATGGCGCACCAGTATGTGGTGGTAAAAAACCAGTTCAGACGGGGTGATACAAAACGCTTTGCTGCCCGCGTGACGCTCGACCTTTCTGGTGTAGGCAAATACACCAAAGTCATGAGCGGCAGCGCTGACAACCTCGAAATCTTCGATTCGCTTTACCGGGAAGGGATGCAGCCGCATGACTGGCTGGATAGCTACCTGGCGCAAGCACTATGAAAAAATCAAAGGAGTAACATAATGAAAAATCGCTTTTATGCTCTTATTCTGGCGTGTGCGATAGCAAGTCCTCTGGCACAGGCGGGCGGCATACTGGTGTTTGACGCCACGGCCAAGCTGGAAAACTTTCAGCAGTGGCAAAAGGAGGCCAAGCAGTGGCTGGAGACGGCACAACACTACAAAGACCAGATACAGGCGTACAAGGAACACATGTTGGCCATCTCCGGTGTGCGTGACGTGGAGGCGTTCGTTGACCAGGCCAAAAGCCTGAAATCCGACCTTGATAAGTTCCGCAAGCCGGGGCAGGCACTGAATGATCTGCTGCTGTCTGGCGGTGCTTCCGGGCAGTTCGACGCGCTGTACAACAAGTATAAGATTTTCGACACCTGCAACGCGGAGCAGTCGAAAAGCTATGCTGAGGTGTGCAAGCAGGAGGTGATCAACAAGGCGGTGCAAATTGAGCAGACCGACGAAATCCAGAAGCAGGTAACTGAAACGCTGGGCGACATTAACACCCTTTCCCGGCGCGTGTCGTTGTCAAAAGACCCGAAAGAATCGCAAGACTTGGCAAACAGTATCCAGTTAAAGTCAGTGATGCTGAACACGCTCACCACCCAATGGGAAATGAGCGTGAAGGCCGCCGAAAAGCGCGAACAACTGTTGAAGGAGGAGCGTGTTAAGCGTTGGAATCAACAGCAGTTGAACGCACCAGAAATAAATTTTAATTAAAAAGGATACCCATATGAAAAAAATTCTCCTTGTCGTGACTATTTCATGCTTTGCCGTCCTTGTTGGGTGTAAGGAAGAAGCCAAAACCACAAAGTGGTATCGGGATCATCCTGATGAATTAAAAGTGGTATATGACAAATGTAAGAAATCAGGAGATGCCTCGGAGAATTGTAAAAATGCCAACGAGGCACACTACCAAATCGAGCAGCTAAACGCTCCTGAGATTAATTTCAATTAGGGGAAGAGTTATGGCAGGAATATTTACGTCGGTAGAAAAAAATCTAATAGGAGGTATAACCGACGCTACAAAAGGTCTGATGATGAATTACTCACATATGATTATGGGGCTGGCGGCAACGTCAGTCACCCTGTATATCATGTGGCGTGGATACCAGACGCTGGCTGGAAAGCTGACTACGCTGATGGAAGACACTATGTGGGACATAATGAGGATGGCGATCATCCTCTCTTTTGTGGCGAATGTAAGCGGATACCTCGACGGTGTTATTGATGCCATTAATGCGTTGAAAGAGGGCTTTTCAGGCAGTGAAAATATATGGCATCTCCTAGATACATTATGGAGTAAAGCTAAGTTTCTAGGTAAAACATTGCACGACCTTGACGAGTCAAAATATGTGAAAGACGAAGGTTGGGCGGCGCAGTTCTATGTATGGCTCGGTGTTTTTGCTTTAATGATTGTTACAGCTTTTGTTTCGATGATTGCAGAAGTAATGATTTTGCTTCTTAGTATTACCGCACCTATATTTATTTTCTGCTTGATGTATGGTTTCCTCCGGCCGATGTTTAACAATTGGATGCAAAATATATTTGCGGCGATACTGACAATATTATTTTCGGCTCTATCACTACGTATTGTTATCAACTTTTTAACTTCGAGAATGGCAGAAGCTACAGCTCAGGCAGTTAAGGCAAATATTGTGGAACTTGGTGCGCAGGTCTGCCTTGCCGGGATTTGTGCAGCGATCCTGATATATTTTTCCGCAAAACTGGCTGGAGCGCTTGCGGGCGCAGCGGCAACAGCATCGATGCAGGGGCTGGCCGCAGTAGGTATTGGTGCTGGGGCTTTTGCTGCCGCCAGAATGCTTCTCCCGAAAGGGCAGCGGCAAGTTGGCGGAAAAGACACCCCAACGCCTAACTTACGCCCTGGTGAGCAACAGCCCTATAGTGCACGGGAGGCGCGTAAAAATTCCATCCGGCAAATGGAACAGCGCAATGCAATGCGCAAAAGCTCGCCGCCGATTGTCGTTAATCCCCGCGACAAACCGCCTAAACCCTGATCACCATATGTCACACATCACGCTTTTCTGTGACATATGGTTGAGCTGGATTTTTCAACGCATCCCCTCATTTTGTTGAGTTGAAACGCTTTAACTCTTAAATCCACTTAAGGAAAAACTCATATGAAACGCTTGATTGCGTTGGCTTTGCTGTGTGCGCTTTCCGGCTGCGCACAGCCTCACTTTCCGCCGGAAGTCGGCGGCAAAGCGAAACCAGTCAACACCCCTCAAATTATGGCGGAGCTGAACAGTCATGAATGAAAAGGAAAAGAAACTAATCGCAGAGTCAAAAAACTTTGAGCAACGCATGATCGACCGCGATAAAAACGCCACGCGAGCAGGATTTGTGGTCGGCGGTGTGGGATTGCTCATCGCCATTCTGGCGCTGGTCGCCGTGGTGGTGATGTTGCCGCTTAAACAGACGGACGTTGAGCTGTATACCGTGGATAACCACACAGGACGGGTAGAGCACGTAACCCGTGTATCCAAGACCAGCCTGACCGCAAATGAAGCGTATCAAAAGGCGATGACCGCCAACTACGTGAATCTGCGCGAGCGCTACGTTTATCCCGCTTTGCAGGATGATTATCAGACGGTGCAACGCTACAACGCCCCACAGGTCAACGACGATTACCTGGCGGTGTACGCCGGGAAAAACGCCCCTGACAAGGTATACAACAACGGCGCAAACACGGTGAAAATCGACATTATTTCCAACGTGATCACCGATGGTACCGACCCGGATAAAGTCGCTACCGTCCGCTATAAAAAAATCATCCGCCGCCTCGCGGATAACAGTATTCGCACCGAATACTGGGATGCGCATTTTACGTTTAACTCTGACCCGACCAGGGAAATGAGCGACGAAGAACGCGAATCCAATCCCTTTGGCTTCACCGTTACGAGCTGGCAGGCAGATCGTGAAATCCGGAGAGGCGAATGATGAAAAAAATCACGCTAACCGCGCTGGCATTGATGATGTGCGGCGCGGCATGGGGAGCCGCAAACCCGCAAGCCAGCCGATATGACAGCCGGGTGCAGCAGGTCATATACAACCCGCAAAACGTGACGGTGGTCAACACCAAAGCCGGATTCATGACGACGCTGGTTTTTGATGATGATGAAGCAGTTATCAGCGCAAAACCGGGCTTCAAAGAAGCCTGGGAAGCCAAACCGGACGCTAACCGGGTTTACATCCGTCCGGTGGCGCTCACGCAGGGCGCACCGGGTGAGGACGGCAACACCGCGCAGGTAGTCATTCCCCCCAACGGGCGTGACTGGCATACCAACCTGTTTATCGTCACCAGTAAGCGCGTCTACAACGTGGAGCTGAACGTTATCGACGACAAATCCGCGCAGCAACCGGCTTTCCAGGTGTCCTACCGCTACCCGGGCGAAGCGCGGGACAAGGCGAGTCGTGAATCGGCTGCACGTCAGCGGGAATGGACGCAGAAGCAGGAACAGGCCAGGGTACAAAAAAGCCTGGTCGCGGCGCAGGTGCCGCGTAACTGGGACTACTGGATGCGGGGAAATGCCAGCAGTATTGCCCCGGATTTTGCCTATGATGATGGCCGCTTTACGTTCCTGGGCTTTTCGCCGCAAAAAGATATTCCTTCCGTGTTCCGCTACCTCGACGGCAAAGAGCAGGTGGTAAACAGCAGCGTCCAGAAGAAAGGCAACTTTACCGTGCTGGTCATTCAGGAAACAGCTACCCATCTTGTTCTGCGTTCAGGATATGCGGTAATCGGGCTGGAAAATCGCGGCTTTGGCAAAGTCCAGGCTGCCGATGGTTCCACCGTTTCCCCGCAGGTCGAGAGAGTCGAAAAGTAACGACTTATCATTCTATAATGATATAAACATATCTTTATATCTAATCGGGAATCCCACTCATGAGTGAAGAAAATAAACAGCCTCTGCCGGAGGACGTACCCCAGACGCCGCCCGCTTCCCCGGCGCAGCCGGAGGAAAGCATTGCCGCTCTGGAACGTTACGCTTTCATTTGAATGTAATGGCTATGACACATCTGAACCCACGGATGAAATAGCCGAAGAAAACAAACCGACTGTTAACTTGTGAGGTCAAACATGCTTATTCACGATGTGGCAAAAAGGAAAGAAGCGGCGGCAAACAGGATGCTATTACTACTGAACTTTCTGAAAGAAGAAACCTATTCAGATTTGCGGGCACTAAAAAGAGCCGTTCGGTATAAAAGCAAATCTCACCAACCTATTTATGAGTTACTTAATAGAGCTGTTTTCATGGGTTTTATAATAAAGCATGAGTACCCGGTATTAACCGGAAAAAAATCGCTGTGGGGAATTACCATGCAGGGGCTGACGATGAGGTTTTCCCTGGCTACTTTGAACCCGGAAAACTCAAATACTGGTCACTGGAACACCGCCTGTTAAATCAGCGGGTACGACTAACCCTTGAGGAAAAAGGAGCCAGCCATTGGATAAACGGCGACCGGGGCGAATTTATGGCGCGTTATCCTGGCACAAAGCACAGGCCGGACGGGATTATCACTATGGACAACGGCGCAATTATCGCGGTTGAAACAGAACGCTCCATGAAGACCCGCGCCCGCTATATCAACATCATCAACAGCCATCTTTCGGCCAGCGATGCCGGACACTGGCACTATGCCATGTACGTTATGCCGGATGAACAAAGCAAGATGTCTCTTATCAAGCTATTTGACGGCATTAAAACAGTGATCAGGAAAAATATCCCCGTCCCGTTCGATGCCAAAAACCGGGAAATGTTTCTTTTCAGAACCATAGATGAGCTTGAACAGAACTCATCACATAGTGATTAAATAAGATTTTTTTATATAAAAATATCTATATATCTTGATAAGGAGTTTGTATGTTGCGTAATTTCCGTTTGATGGTTGTCCTTCCCCTGCTGCTTCCTTCCCTTTGTCTAGCCGACTTTTCCGGGCGCGTGGTTCGCGTCGTGGATGGGGATACTGTCCAGGTACTGGCAGATGGCAAAATGCAGAAAGTTCGTCTTAACGGCATCGATGCCTCGGAGTCGGGGCAACCGTTCGGCCAGCGGTCAAAGCAGAACTTGCTAAAGCTGGCCGCACAAAAACAAACAGAAGTCATCGCCAGTAGCACAGATCGTTATGGCCGCTGGCTGGGAACGCTGATTATTGACGGTATCAATATCAACGCTGAACAGGTTAAAACGGGTATGGCGTGGGCTTACCGCTACCGTGGTCATGCTACCGATATCAATATGCTCCGACTCGAAACCGCCGCAAAGGAAAATAAGGTGGGGCTATGGTCAACCCCTAATCCTGTTGAGCCGTGGAAATGGAGGGAAAAACAGAGATAGAAAGATGTGTTTATATAAAGATATCTTTATATCTTTAAGTAATCCCGAAGTAATTTTTCTACTATCTCCGTTTCCGTTGTCCTGACTCCGGTTTCCGCTTGCTGCCTGGCTACATGCAACTTTAATTCGTTCACAACTTCAACTGACAGCCTGAATATCTTTTGCTGCGAAACCGGCTTATCAACTTTATCCTGCCTTTGTGGTGTTCTCCCTTTTTCAGCGAGATCAGCCGCCCCGCCTTCCAGAAAACTTGTTGGGTCTTTAAAATTGGCCAAATCAGGTTTTTTCTTCACGCTGTAACCTCCCGGAAAACACTTTCTATTTCAGCAATCGCGGCATTGTCTTTGCCGAACTCCAGTACAGTAGCCCCCTCCCCTATCGCTCGTCGGTACGCAACCCGCTCACAAACCTGACTGTTCAGAACAGGAAGGTTTTGCTCGGTGAGAAATTCCAGCATGTCGGCAGCGTCCTTTGTCCGCGAATCTACACGGGTTAAAAGCACTTTGACATCCAGCTCAGGATTGTAGTCACGCGCAAGCTCCACGACCTCCAACAGGTCTGTCATTGCGGCTGCATCAAGGTTGGATGCACCGACAGGAATAATGGCTCTGTGAGCTAACAAAAGGGCTGAACGCAGCCCGGTAGCATCTCTCCCCCCCACATCGACAACAACGTTGTCGAATCCGCCGGATAACGCTTTTCCCTCATTAAAAATCGCTTTACCCGTCAGGCAGGTAGTTGTCGGACTCGGATCGTAAGCGGGATTGTCACGACGCCAGGCTGCCCAACTGGCAGCACTGGCCTGTGGATCACCATCGATAAGCAATGCCGTTCCTGTGCGGGATAACATTGTAGCCAGATGAACGGCCGTCGTGGTTTTGCCTACACCGCCCTTGGTATTCACTACAGCATAAATCATACCGTGCCTCCTTTTGATATATTGATATCAATATATCACTATCAAGAGAATTATCAAGATATATTGATATTTAGATATCAATATATCAAAAAGTAAGTTACTCCTGCGGATCTAGCTGGCACTGGCATTCACCACAAATGAGAACGGCGGAGGGTTTCGCCCAAGCGTTTAGCCCGCACTCTGGGCAACTAAATTTTGTCCGGGTTCCCGTGCCTTTCACCGGAGGTTTAATCCCGTTTACGGCATCGTCGTCGTCAGGGGTTTGTCCGGGACGAGATTTACTTATTGTCAGCGTTAACCGATTAATCAGGTCAGTATCATTCTTGTCTGTGGCCGCAAGCCAGTCCTCCAGAATATCGCTGTTGGTCTTCGAGGTGACGCTTGTTCCCGTTGTGCAGCGGTCATACCAGGAAATGGAAAAGCCGTTTTTTAGCAGGTCATACACGGCTTTCTGAAACCTGCCGCCGCGAATGATGTAATGCGTCATTTGCTGCCCTGTCTTTTTACCACCCGGTCGGCCAGTATTTGACGGCATCAGACCAACGTCCTCCATTTTTGCCCCCCAGACCCGATCATGATATCCACCGCGGCACTTTTTGACGGGGGTATAGTGTTGCCACACATGCACCATCTCATGAACCAATGTTGACAGCATGTCAGCCAGAGAACGGCCACCAAAGTAATCAGGGTTCATAGCCAGCTCTGAAATACTCGATTCGCCAGTGAATCGTTCAGGGGCAAAATAGCCGAAGGTATTTCTTCCACGTTGTAACGTGATCAGGAGATCCGGCAACGCCTTTTCAAACAGGACGACATTAAACCAGTCATACGCTTGTTGAAGTTCGCTGTAGGCTTTGATTGCGGGTTTAATCGAATTCATAACTCCCTCGCATTAATTGTATTGTACAAAACAATTGTACTCTAACGCGCGGAGACTGGCGTGACCTTCATCACAAAAGATATCTTTATATAAAGTATTCTTTTAACCCTTGTTACGCAGTGGGGAGGGCAACTCTGAATTTGTTAAAAGTGTTTCATTAATGTTTTAATTTAACATTTATTAAACATGCGATTTTATGGCCATTTCCCAGGAGAAAAGCCTCTCAAATAGGGGTTATTGTCTTTCTGTTTCACGAAACAAATGTTTTTTTATGTAAAATCATTGATTTAACATAAAAGGCATTTGGCGAACCAAATTTTGGGGCTAACCGAAACAAAAAAGCCAGTCCTGCGGTACTGGCTGAATTCCGTTCAGAAAGAAGATAAAGCTACTGTTCTACTTCATCCGTAAGCGGCTCATTGCGCTTATCCTGGCGTTCTTCTTCGTACCATGCAGCGCAATATTCATCATCCTGCATCCACTCGCTATGCAGCTCTTCATGACTTATCAGTCTCACTGGACACCTCCAGATTCACTGTACTGCGCTTTTTTTAGTACCAGTAATTTTGTATGAAAGCACGCCAAACAGGACGCAAAGGCCAATGCCTATCCATTTATCGGCGGCACCGGAAGCAAGGAAAACGACCAGCAAATAAGCATAGATTGAAAGCAACATCATACGTGGGAAATTAAGCATCTGAGATATCCTTTCTTAAAAATCACGTTGAGAATACATCATTAAATACCATCAAGAAGAAAATCAATTGCCGCTTTGACTTCAGAACGATAAAGGGAAGCATCGCAAAACACAGCCCCCAAAGAACGGGCGGGAATACTCGCCATTTCATGCGTCATAACTGCATATTCTTTATCGTCGGTCAGTCTGACAAACGGAACCAGCCGTTCCGGGCGCGTGCTTCCTGGGTACTTTTCAACAGGTAGAAGCGGGATCACAATCCTGCGGTTCAACTGGCCGATAATATCGCTGGTTACATCAAGCAGCAGGGGATAGACGGCACTCTTCCCGGTGTTACTGTATACAGTGAACTGCATTTTTAAAATGTCCTGTACTCATCGCTGAAACAACCGTGTTCATCGTGAAAACGATTAAGCGCTTCAAGCGCTCCGTAGTTTTCCTCCTGCCATTTTTTCGCTTCATACTGGCGTAGTTCAGCGTCAAGGGCTGCGGTCAGGGTGGCACTGAGATTGATTCCAGCCTCACGCGCACGACTGAGTAGGGCACGTTCTACGGTCATAGTAACGCTTTGCGTTGCTCGTTGTGTTGTTGCCATAAATACCTCGCGTCAATTCCCGTGTAAAAAACACGGCTCATTAGACGTAGCATAACACCAAAAAGGCAATGTGGCGGAAAAATCTGGGGTTCCGGCATAGCCTCCTAAAAACAGGCTACAAAAATTTGGCGGTTTCCCGCTTACATACCGGGAAAAGAGAAAACGGCAGGTTCATTACCCACTGTGCCGTAAAGCCCCGTCCTTCAGGGCGGGGATATAAGGCGAGGTTTTCTACCTAACTTGGTGTTTGCTGTTGCTCAATGTATTGCCGGATGATGGATATTGGCGCACCGCCGCAACTACTGGCAAAGTAGCTCGGAGTCCACAGGACGCCTTTGTAGTAATACCGTGTGACAATGTCTGGGCGATCTCGGCGAAGCAATCGACTGGATACCCCTTTAAGACTGTTAACCAAACTGGATACCGCTAATTTGGGTGGGTAGTTGACCAACAAATGAACGTGATCACCTTCTCCATCCATCTCAACCAGTTCAACATCAAAATCAGCGCATACACTGGCAAAGTAGCTGCGTAACTTATCGATAGCATCCTGATCAAATACTCTGCGTCGATACTTGGCAACGAAGACCAAGTGAACATGCATCAGGAAAGTGCAATGTCTTCCTCGACGAATATCAATTTCTATTGTCATAGGCCAAGAGTATAATTATGGGTATGAAGCGGCTACAAGCCTTTAAATTCCAGTTAAGACCAAATGGTCAGCAAGAGCGTGATATGCGGCGCTTCGCTGGGGCTTGTCGTTTTGTTTTTAATCGCTCACTTGCGTTTCAAAATGAAAATCATGAGGCCGGTAACAAATACCTTTCCTATGTAAAAATGACAGCATGGTTGGTTGAGTGGAAAAAAGAACCTGAAACTCAATGGTTGAAAGAAGTACCATCTCAGCCTTTGCAGCAGGCGTTAAAAGACCTTGAGCGCGGCTATAAAAACTTCTTTCAGAAACGGGCATCATTCCCTCGATTTAAAAAACGCGGTCAAAGTGATGCATTCCGCTATCCGCAGGGCGTGAAACTGGATCAGGACAATAGTCGCATATCATTGCCAAAATTGGGCTGGATCAGCTACCGCAATAGTCGTCAGGTTGTAGGTGAAGTGAAAAATGTCACCGTCAGCCAGTCATGCGGTAAGTGGTACATCAGCATTCAGACGGAATACGAAGTCCCTGAACCGGCTCATATCTCAACATCGATGGTAGGGCTTGATGCGGGCGTAGCGAAGCTCGCTACGCTATCAGATGGCACGGTTTTTGAGCCTGTAAATAGCTTTAAATTCAACCAGAAAAAACTCGCCAAACTCCAGCGTGAAATGAGCCGCAAGGTGAAGTTCAGCAACAACTGGAAGAAGGCGAAACGGAAAGTACACAACCTACATTCTCGTATCGGTAATATCCGCCGCGACTACCTTCATAAAGTCAGCACGACAATCAGCAAAAACCACGCGATGATCGTCATTGAAGACTTGAAGGTTGCCAACATGTCAAAGTCAGCTTCGGGTACGGTAGGCCAGCCCGGTCGCAACGTCCGGGCAAAAACCAGCTTAAACCGTTCGATATTAGATCAGGGCTGGCACGAGCTTCGCCGACAGCTTGAGTACAAACAGCTTTGGCGGGGTGGTCAAGTGTTGGCGATAAACCCAGCCTATACGAGTCAAAAATGTGCTTGCTGTGGTCATACAGCGAAAGAGAACCGGCAGACACAAATCCAGTTCAAGTGTCTGGAATGTGGATATAGCGCAAACGCCGATATCAATGGCGCACGTAATATTTTAGCGGCGGGGCACGCCGTGCTAGCCTGTGGAGAGATGGCAGTTTTAGGCCGCTCGATGAAGCAGGAACCCACTGAGGCGAGTCGGACTTCAGTCTGAACGCTGTAGGAATCCTCGCCCTTTAGGGCGGGGAGGATGTCAACGTAAAAGCTATATTCATCTTCAAGTGCTTTATCTTTATAAGACTCGATATTTTTAAATTCGTCGAAGTTTTCAAAGTACCCACGTAGTGAAAGATATTCAGACAGAAAACCGATAATATTTAAATAAGTCTCTTCATCCCATCGTGCTGGTTCGCCTGGTGGGGTATTCGCCGGATCTCGGAGAAAAGCGACTATTTTATCTATGTTAACTACACCTGTATCATCATCTTTTTCCCCTTTATCCAGAAGAGCATCGAAGAAGGGGAAGCTGTGGTAACTCAGGTCAAAAAGTGACTCATCATCAACCTCCATTTTATCCTGATACCAAGATAAAAAATCATCATTGATATCGTCAGATTTTAGCTCTATAGCCACCTTTCTTAATCCCGAAACATCTTTCGGGTTATCCATATTGATGAAGTCTTTAAGTTTTAATACCCTCTCCTCTTTCGGCTGGCTTTTGAGCGCAGCTGCGGTAGCTCGTTTCCGTGGATCACCTGAAACTTTGCTTCCTTTTTTCTTTTTACTCACCTGAAAACCTCATTGAAATAATGGCTTATCTATACAGAAGGAGGGACAGCCCGCACCACACGACCAGACTACCGTTGAAGACTTTCACAGGGTGTTTGACGCAAACGTTCTGGGGACACAGCTTGTAATGAAACATACTTTGCCAGTTATGAGCAAACAGGGTTCAGGTAGTTTGATCAATATTTCGTCGCAAGCTGGGCTGGTTGGTATCCCAAGAGGAAGCGTATACGCTGCCAGCAAACACGCGGTAAATGGACTGACTCGCTCCGCAGCGCTTGAAGTTGCAGCCAAAGGCGTTAGGGTTAATGCGATTGCACCTGGTCCCGTCGAGACTGATATGTTTGACCGTTTTGTTGGTCGTGATGCAGTCGCAAAAGCCGAATTCCTCAGCAGAATGCCGACAGGGCGTATAGCCACAACGGGAGAGATTGCAGCTACAGCGCTGTTCCTGGCCTCAGATTCAGCCCGCTCAATCGTTGGACAGATTATTACGGTTGATGGCGGATATTCGGTCGGTTAATTGATGATCTGGCGCTGGGAATCCGCTACCCGCTGGTATGAGGCCGAGCTAATAAAGTGACCTGTTTGGTGACTGGCTGGTTGTTCGTCGATGGGGAGGACTTTACAGCGAACGTTACGGCACAAAAACGGATGTTGTGCCTGATTTGTTTTCTGGCGTAGCGCTGCTGTTTGAAATTGACCAGGAACGGCAGCGCCGTAATCCGCCTTACATCCTGCGCACCAAATCGCTGTGAGCTTCTTTCGTCTTCGACCGTCCGGCTTTTTCATTGCTGGAAGACCGGAAAGCAGGGCTGCGCACGGCTTGCCCTGCCTGAAAGCCCGCTTTGCAGGGGGGGAATTGTTACGGCTAAGCCGTAACGTTTTTTCGTCCTCGCTTCGCTGCGGGGCTTCCGGCGCGAAAAAACGCCTGAGCGCGTCTGTAAGCGATTTTCGCGCCTCCCATGCCCTGACGGGCATTTAAAACCATAAAACGGCGCTACGGGCTTCACATGCACGCAGAAACAGCCAGAAAACATCAGTGAAAGAACCCCCACCGCTCGCCGCAAGGCAAGATTA